>CAWUOG010000327.1:0-3781 GCA_963923875.1 uncultured Alphaproteobacteria bacterium | reverse complement strand
GACGCACGCAGATCGGTCGCCATCACCTCGGCGCCGCGCAGCTTGGGCACGCCACGCACCAGCGCCGACTCGTGGTGAATGGTGACGTTGGCGCCCATGCGCGCCAGCTCGGGCACGTGCATGAAGCGGCTTTCGAAAATCGTCTCGGTGATCATCGACGCGCCCTCGGCGCGGGTCATCAGCGCCATCATCTGGGCCTGCAGGTCGGTCGGGAAGCCCGGATAGGGCTCGGTCATGACGTCGACGCCGTGCAGGCCGTTGGCGCGGGTCACCCGGAAGCCGCGATTGGTCTTTTCCAGCACCACGCCCGCCGCGCGCAGGCTCTGCGCCGCCGCCTCCATCAGGTCGAGGCGACCGCCGACCAGTTCGACGTCGCCCGCCGTCATGGCGACTGCCATGGCATAGGTGCCGGTCTCGATACGGTCGGGAACCACCGAATGGGTCGCCGCCTTGAGCTGCCCGCCTTTCTGCCGATCGACGCCTTCGATCGTCAGCGTCTCGGTGCCGATGCCGGCCACGGGCACGCCCATGCTGACCAGGCAGTCGGCCAGGTCGGTGATCTCGGGCTCGCGCGCGGCGTTGGACAGGACGGTCGTGCCCCTGGCGAGTGCCGCCGCCATCATCAGGTTCTCGGTGGCGCCGACCGACACTTTCGGGAAGGTGTAGCGCGCGCCCATCAGGCCCTTCGGGGCGCGGGCGACCATGTAGCCGCCGTCGATATCGATCTCGGCCCCCATCGCCTTCAGCCCGGCGATGTGCAGGTCCACGGGGCGCGCGCCGATCGCACAGCCACCCGGCAGCGACACGCGCGCCTCGCCCTCGCGCGCCACCAGCGGGCCCAACACCAGCACCGAGGCGCGCATCTTGCGCACGATGTCATAGGGCGCCGTCGTCGACTTGATCGTGCCGGCGCGCAGGGTGAGCGTCGTGCCGTGACTGTGGCCGTTCTCGCCGGGGGCGGCCTGGATCTCGACGCCGTGCTGCTCGAGCAGCTGGATCATCGTGCTGATGTCGGCGAGCCGCGGCACATTCTTCAGGGTCAGCGGCTTGTCGGTCAGCATCGACGCGACCATCAGCGGCAGGCAGGCGTTCTTCGATCCGGAGACCTGGATCTCGCCCTTGAGCTGGCGGCCGCCCTTGATTCGGATGCGATCCATGAGTGGGGGGACTCCCTGGATGAGGCCTGATTATATCTTGGGAAGAGTGACGCCGCGCTGGCCCTGGTATTTTCCGGCCTTGTCGCGGTAGGAGACTTCGCAGGGTTCGTCGCCCTGCAGGAACAGGAACTGGCAGGCGCCTTCGTTGGCGTAGATCTTCGCGGGCAACGGCGTGGTGTTCGAGAACTCCAGCGTCACGTGGCCTTCCCACTCGGGTTCGAGCGGCGTGACGTTCACGATGATGCCGCAGCGCGCGTAGGTCGACTTGCCGACGCAGACCACCAGCACGTCGCGGGGAATGCGGAAATACTCGACCGTGCGCGCCAGCGCGAACGAGTTGGGCGGGATGATGCAGACATCGGCGGTGCGGTCGACGAAGGAGTTGGCCGCGAAGTTCTTGGGGTCGACCACCGCGGAATCGACGTTGGTGAAGATCTTGAACTCGGTCCCGACGCGGGCGTCGTAGCCATAGGACGACAGGCCGTAGGAGATGATGCCGTCGCGCTTCTGGCTGTCGACGAAGGGCTCGATCATGCCCTTTTCCAGCGCCAGCCGGCGGATCGAACGGTCGGAAAGAATGCTCATCGTGAGGGGGCTTTGTCCTGCGCGTCTTGTTTGGCGGTCCCCGGCTCTCGATGCTGCCGATCGTCCTTCTGGGCCCGCGCCTGCGCCTTACGCCGCTTGAGGTTCTCGCGCAAGGCCGCGGCGAGGCGTTCGGCGCGATCGTCCTTCAGGTCCTGTGCGGATTGCCGGTTCTTGGGGGCTCCTGCCATGCCCGGTGAGGATACACCAAGCACCCGCCCTGTGGCACAGTCCGTGGACCGAATTGCCTCGAGACCAGGACGAGCGACGTCAACAATAAGGGCAACGGAGGAAACACCATGACAACTCGACGTAATTTCCTGAAGGGCGGCACTGCCGCGGCCACCGGCATCGTGTTCTGTTCCTGCGGCCTGCTGCAGTCTGCCCACGCCCAACCGGCCGGCAGCCGCACGTTGCCGGTCTCGATCGGCGGCAAGCGGGTCAAGACGATCGACGTCCATGCCCACTGCCATTTCCGCGAAGCCGGCGCGCTCCTGCCGGCCGACCAGGCGGCTGCCGCGCAGCTGCCGCCTGTCAACGGCGCCGCCGAGGCCTTCATCGAGATCGACAAGCGCCTGGCGGCCATGGATGCCCAGGCGGTCGACATGGAGGTGCTGTCGATCAACCCCTTCTGGTACGGCCGCGAGCGCGACCTCGCCGCCCAGATCGTCAAGGTCCAGAACGAAAAGCTTGCCGAGCTGTGCGCCAGCAAACCCGACCGGTTCGCGGCCTTTGCCTCCCTCACCCTGCAGGCACCCGACCTCGCCGTCACCGAGCTCGAGACCGCGGTCAAGAAGCAGGGCCTGAAGGGCGCCGCGATCGGCGGCATGGTGAACGGCGTCGAATTCTCGGACACGAGATTCCATCCGGTATGGGCCAAGGCCGAGGAACTCGGCGTGCCGCTGTTCATTCACCCGCAGGGCGTCGGGGAACTGAGCAAGCGCCTGTCCGGCAACGGCTGGCTCGGCAACACCATCGGCAATCCGCTGGAAACCACGATCGCGCTGTCGCACCTGATCTTCGAGGGCACACTCGACAAGTTTCCGGGCCTGAAGGTGATCGCCGCCCACGGCGGCGGTTACCTGCCCTCCTACGCCGACCGCTCGGACCATGCCTGCATGGTCGGGCCGCGCGGCTGCAACGCCGACGTCAAGCTCAAGAAGAAGCCGACCGAATACCTCAAGCAGCTCTACTTCGATTCGCTGATCTTCTCGCCCGAGGCGATCCGCCATCTCGCCGCGCAAGTGGGCGCGAGCCAGATCGTGCTCGGCAGCGACTATCCCTATCCGTGGCAGCTCAAGCCGGTGGACCACATCTTCGCCAGCGCCTCGCTCAGCGACGAGGAGAAGGCAAACGTGCTCGGCAACACGGCGGCCAGGCTCCTCAACATCAAGGCCTGAACATATGACCCGGGCGCGGCGCACGCCGGAGGAGCGCTTTGCGGGGCTGCCCGGATGGCCGTACCCACCGCGCTACCACACCCGCCGCGATGGACTGCGCCAGCACTATATCGAGGCCGGCCGGCCGGACCTGTCCGGGGTCTGGCTGTGCCTGCACGGCCAGCCGACCTGGAGCTACCTGTACCGGCGCATGATCCCGGTCTTCGCCGCGGCGGGCCGGGTGATCGCGCCGGACTTCCTGGGCTTCGGCCGTTCCGACAAGCCCACCGACGAAGCGACCTATACGTTCGACTTTCACCGCGACAGCCTGCTCGAATTGATCGAGGCGCTCGACCTTCGAAACATCACTCTGGTGGTCCAGGACTGGGGTGGGCTGATCGGCCTCACCTTGCCGATGGCGGCACCCGGGCGCTTCAGGAGCCTGCTGGTGATGAATACCGCGCTCGGCACCGGCGACGAGCCCTTGAGCGAAGGCTTCCTGGCCTGGCGTGACTATTCCAATCGCAACCCCGACATGGATATCGGCCGCCTCATGCAGCGCGGCTGCGCCCATCTGACGCCGGAAGAGGCCGCCGCCTACAACGCGCCCTACCCCGATGCCACGTACAAGGCGGGCGTGCGGCGCTTTCCCAATCTCGTTCC
>CAWUOG010000326.1:0-3806 GCA_963923875.1 uncultured Alphaproteobacteria bacterium | reverse complement strand
AGGCGATGCACCGCCTGCGCCATGTCGAGCACGCCGAGCTCGCGGCTCCAGTGGCCGAGCAGGTGCAGGCCGAAGCCGGCATCGCAGAAGAAGGTGAGATGGGCGCCGGCATCTGACAGCGAGATGTGCGTGTTCGGGTCGGCCAGGATCTTGCCCACTTCCTTGTCGTCGTTGTGCAGCAGCTGCGCCACGAACATCGTATCGAGCCCTTCCGACAGCGCGAGGTCGAGAATGCAGTCGAGCGGGTCCTTGTTCTGGCCTTTGGCGAGATCGGCCAGGGTGGCGCCCTCGAGCTTGCGGTTGGCCTCCTTCGCCGCCTCGACGACGAACAGCTTCTGCCATTCGCCGTTGAACAGCAGCCGGCCGTGCCGCTCCGTCAATTCGCGGCGGACGGCATCGCGCCAGGCCGGATCGGCGTAGATCTTCGCGAGCTCGGCCGGATCGTGCGCCGCCATCGCAGGCTTCCAGGCCTGCATGCTCTCGAACAGGTACGGGCTCTTGAAGGTGAAATCCATGCTGAGCGGGCAGCACGAGGTCTGCGCCACCAGCCGATGGCCGCGCGCGCGCGCCTCGTTGACCTGCGACAGCCAGGTGAAGGCCGCCGTCGGGTTGGTGTTGGAGTGGAAGAGGGCGGCGATCACCACCGGCCGGTTCACCTCGGCGGCGATGCTCTCGAGATAGGGAATGGTCGTCTTGCTGCCCTTGGTCAGCATGTAGACGCCGTTGCCACCCTGGCCCATGGCGCGCACCAGGGCGCGCAGCTCCTTGTCGTCGGCGAGCCGCGAGGGCATCGGCGTGCCGCCCTCGCCGTTGTGGGCCTCGGCGGTCGAGGAGGCGAAGCCCACCGCGCCGGCCGCCATCGCCTCGCGCACGATCGCAGCCATGCGCGCGATCTCGGCGTCGGTCGCGGCGCGCTCGGTGGCCTGCTCGCCCAGTACGAAGGTGCGAATCGCCGAGTGGCCGGCGAAGCAGGCGACGTTGGGTCCGACGCCCTGGGCCTGCAGCATGTCGAGATACTGCGGGAAGCTTTCGAAGCCCCAGCGGATGCCGGCGCGCAAGGCGTCGAGAGACATGCCCTCGACATGCGTCAGGTGGCGCATGGTGAGGTCGCGGTCCTGCGGCTTGCAGGGCGCGATGGTGAATCCGCAGTTTCCGAGGATCGCCGTGGTGACGCCGAGCGCGGGCGAGGGATCGACGAACGGATCCCAGGTGATCTGCGCGTCGTAGTGCGTGTGTCCGTCGATGATGCCGGGCGCCAGCGCGAGGCCGTCGGCCTTCACGGTCTCCTTCGCCGCGCCGAGACCCTTGCCCATTTCGGCGATCTTGCCGTCGCGCACGCCGAGGTCGCCGCGTACGGGCTTGGCCCCGCTGCCGTCGAAGATCTCGGCGTCCTTGATGACCAGGTCGAACATCTGCATTTCCTCCGAAGCCTGCGATGCTAGTCTGACGCCAAGGAAATGGAACGGGAGAAACGCATGACTGGCTTGAAGCGACGCGGTCTGCTGGCCGGAACGGCCGCACTCGGGGCGGGCGCGGGTCTGGGTCTGGCCCCGGGCATCGCCCGCGCCCAGGACTATCCGACCAAGCCGGTCCGCGTGGTGGTGCCGTACCCGGCGGGCGGCGGCACCGACCTGGTGGCGCGGCTGATCGTGCCGCGGCTGGCCGAACGCTGGAAGCAGACCGTGATCATCGACAACAAGGGTGGTGCGAGCGGCATCCTGGGCAGCGAGATCGTCGCCAAGGCCACGCCCGACGGCTACACGCTGCTGATCACCACCAGCGCCCATTCGATCAATCCCTCGACCTCCAAGTCGCTGCCCTACGACACCGAACGCGACTTCACGCCGATCACCACCCTGGTCTCCGGCGCGATCGCGCTGGTCGGCTCGCCCAAGGCCGGCATGGACTCGATTGAGAAGTTCGTCGCCGAGGCCAAGGCCAATCCGGGCAAGTACAATTTCGGCAGCACCGAGAACACCACGCGTCTGATCGGCGAACTGTTCCGGCTGAAGAGCGGGCTCAAGATCGAGAACGTCGCCTACAAGGGCGCCGCGCCGATGCTGCAGGACCTGGCCGGCGGCCACATCCCGGTCGGCTTCACCTCGCCGCTCACCGTGATGTCGCACCATCGCGCCGGGACGCTGCGCATGCTGGGCGTCAGCAGCGAGAAGCGGCTCTCGGCTTTGCCCGACATCCCGACCTTCACCGAGGCCGGCATCCCCGAGGTCGAGCGGCCGGCTTGGTTCTCGATCTTCGGACCGGGCAACCTGCCGCCGGCGCTGACGAATCGCATCCGCGACGACGTCGTGGCCGTCCTCGCCGAGCCGGAGACCGCGGCGAAGATCAAGGATCTCGCGGCCGATCCCGGCGGCGAGTCGCCCGAGAAGTTCGCGGCCCGGGTGAAGGCCGAGATCGCGAGCTGGCGCGAGGTCGCCAAGGCCGCGGGCATCGAGCCGGAATGATCAGCCGACGATCGTCTTCTCTTCGACCACCCAGCTCTTGATACGACCGATGAACTTCGCGCCGTCGGCGTGAAGGGCCTTCATTTCCGGGGTTTGCGCGGCACGCTCCAGCGCCGCCTGATCGTCGAACCACAATTCGGCGACTCCGTCGATCTCGACATTCGTCGCCTCGATGTCGGCGCGCGTGCGCTCGCCGCGAATGTGGTTCTGCACGTAGCGGCGCAGGCCGGGCACGGCATGGGCCAGCGGCGCATGCACCTCGACCCAGTGCTTCATGAACTGCTCGTGCGTCCAGCCCGGCTTGCGGGTCAGCAGGCCGATGGTCTTGATCATTGGGGAACTCCTCCGGTTCGGCGTACTATGCGGCATGCTTCGCCTGCTTTCGATGCTTCTGCTGGTCTTCGGCTCTTCGGTCGCCGCCGCCCAATCCGTATCCTTCCGGGGCGTCGCGGTCGGCAGTATCGCCGCCGGGCCGGAACTCGCCGCCCAGCTCTACAAGCCCGAGGGCGCCGGGCCGTTTCCGGCGATCGTGCTCGCTCACACCTGCTCCGGCGTGAACGCGCACACCGCGACCTGGGGCAGGCTGCTGTCGAGCTGGGGCTATGCCGTGGTCGCGCCGGACAGTTTCGGGCCGCGCGGCTTTTCGGGCGGTCTGTGCGCGCGCGGCACGCAGGTGAGCGGCAGCGAACGGGTGACCGATGTCGCGGGCGCGCTCGACTGGCTCAATGCCCAGGCTTTCGTTCAAAGAAACAGGATCGGCCTGATCGGCCACAGCCACGGCGGCTGGACGGCGGTGCGCGCGGTGCAGAAGAGCTACGATCTCGCGGCGCGCGGGCTCAGGGCGGCGGTGGCGTACTATCCCTCCTGTTCGGCCGGGAACGATCGCGATGTCGCCATACCGCTGCTGATCCTGATCGGCGACAAGGACGACTGGACGCCGGCCGACAGTTGCCGGCGGCTGGAGAAGGGCGGCTTCACCCAACCCGGCCTCGTCGAGACGGTGTATTACCCGAACGCGCTGCACAGCTTCGACAGCAGGGGGCCGGACCGCACCGCCTTCGGCCACAGGCTCGGCTACGATGCGGTCGCGGGCCCCGACGCCGAGGCGCGCACCAAGGCGTTCTTCGCCAAATACCTGCGATAGCTCGCGATGACCTCGTCCTGAGGAGGCCGCCCCTCGAGTACCCTCGGGGTAAACTCTGCGGCCGTCTCGAAGGACGGGCAACACACAAGGTGCTCGTTCGCACCCTTCGAGACGCGGTCCTGCGGACCGCTCCTCAGGGTGAGGCCTGTCGCATCAGTCGATGGCGATCTTGGTCGTCTTGGCAAGCTCGCGCCATTGCA
>CAWUOG010000325.1:0-3827 GCA_963923875.1 uncultured Alphaproteobacteria bacterium | reverse complement strand
GGTAAAGGCCGACATGGTCGACATCTTCCGGAACTCGGACGCCGCCGGTCCGATCACCGACGACGCCATCAAGCACGGGGCCAAGGTGGTGTGGATGCAACTCGGCGTGCGCAACGACGCCGCGGCCAAGCGCGCCGAAGAGGCCGGCCTGAAGGTCGTGATGAACCGTTGTCCCAAAATCGAACACTCACGGCTGGCCGGCACGATCGAATGGCACGGCATCGCAAGCGGCGTGATCAGCAGCAAAAAGCGGGCGCTCTGAATGGACGCGCGGCCGTCGCTTCGTCGACAGCTGGCGCGAACTCGAGTGCCTTGCTGTCCTGAGATCGCCCCGATCCTCTTCAGAAGCGTTCCGTTGGTATCAAGTAAAGTTAGGAGGCTGCCGTGAGCAAGACCGTCGCCGAAGTGATCGTCGAGACCCTGCAGGCCGCCGGCGTGAAACGCTGCTGGGGTGTGCCTGGCGACACGCTCAACTACTTCACCGACGCGATCCGGCGCAGCAAGATCGAGTGGGTGCATGTCCGTCACGAAGAGGTGGGAGGCTTCGCCGCCGGCGCCGATGCGCTGCTGAGCGGCGAACTCTCGGCCTGCGCCGGCTCGTGCGGCCCGGGCAGCCTGCATTTCGTCAACGGTCTGTTCGAGTCGCACCGCAATCGCGCGCCAGTCGTGCTGATCGCCAGCCAGGTCACGTCGGACGAGCGGGACTTCGACTTCCCGCAGGAAGTCGACTTCGAGCCGATCTACAAGCAATGCAGCGTCTATTGCGCCGAGGTCCGTTCGCCGGGCCAGGCGCGACGCAAGGCGGCAATGGCCGCCCAGGCCGCACTCGCCAAGCGTGGCGTCGCCGTCCTGATCCTGCCGGTCGACCTCTCGATGGCCCCTGCCCCCGATCAGCCCGACTTCGCCGTGCACCGCGCTTCGCCGGTGGTCCGCCCCAGCGACAGCGAGCTCGACGGCATCGCCTATATCCTGAACGAGAGCCGACGCTTTGCGATCTATGGCGGCTCGGGCTGCCAGGGCGCGCATGACGAGATCGTGGCGCTCGCCGACAAAATGAAGGCGCCGGTGGCGCACACCTCGCGCGCCAAGGATTTCCTCGAGTACGACAATCCGTTCAATGTCGGAATGACCGGCCTGCTCGGCACCGCCGGCGGCTATCACACGCTCAAGAACTGCGACACACTGCTGCTGCTGGGATGCGATTTCGCGTGGCGCCAGTTCTATCCAGACAATGCGCGCATCGTTCAGATCGACATCGATCCGAGCCACCTCGGCCGGCGCCATCCCATCGAACTGGGCGCGGTCGGCAACATCAAGGACACGGTGGCCGCGCTCCTGCCGCGCCTGAAGCCGCGGACCGACCGCGCCTTCCTCGACGATTGCCTGGCCCGCCACGACAAGGCCGTGGCCGCCCTCGACAAGCGTGCGGCACCGCAGCATTTCGGCAAGATCCACCCGCAATACGTGGCAACCTTGATCGACAAGCACGCAGCAGACGACGCGATCTTTACCGCCGACGGCGGCTCGCCCATGGTCTGGCTGCTGCGCCACATCAAGGCCAACGGCAAGCGCCGCACGCTGACCAGCCTGACCCACGGCACCATGGCGAATGCCATGCCGCAGTCGCTGGGCGCCAAGCGCGCCTTTCCCGACCGTCAGGTCATCTCGATGAGCGGCGACGGCGGCCTCAGCATGCTGCTGGGCGACCTGCTGACCGCGATCCAGGAAAAGATTCCGATCAAGGTCGTGGTGTTCAACAATGGCTCGCTGGGTTTCGTCGAGATGGAGATGAAGGTCGAGGGTCTGCTCAACGCCTACACCAACCTCGAGAACCCCGACTTCTCGAAGGTCGCCCAGGCCATCGGCTTCCATGCCCGTCGCGTCGAGCGGGCCGAGAATCTCGAGGGCGCGATCCGGGAATGGCTCGCCCAGCCCGGGCCGGCACTGCTCGATGTCGTGGCCAGCAAGCTCGAGCTGGTGATGCCGCCGAACGTCGAAGTCGGACAGGTCTTCGGCACCGCCCTCTATTCGGCCAAGGCCCTGCTCGGCGGCCGTGCCGGCGATGTCTGGGATCTCGCCGTCGACAATCTCTGAGAAGCCAGAGTGAACGAGGAGGGGATGCCATGAAGTTCGGCGTGTTCGATCACATGGACCGCGCCGGCATCGACCTCGGCCGACAGTTCGAGGATCGGCTGAGGCTGATCGAACTCTACGAGCGATGCGGCTTCCACGCCTATCACCTGGCCGAGCATCATGCGACGCCACTCGGCATGGCCCCCTCGCCCAGCGTGTTCCTGGCCGCTGTGGCGCAGCGCACCAAGAAGCTGCGCTTCGGACCGCTGGTCTACACGCTGAATCTCTATCACCCGCTGCGCCTGATCGACGAGATCTGCATGCTCGACCAGATGAGTGGCGGCAGGCTGGAACTCGGTGTCGGGCGCGGCATCTCACCCTACGAGGTCGGCTACTACGGCGTCGATCCCGCCACCGGCCCCGAACGCTTCGCCGAGACGCTCGAGGTCGTGCTGAAGGGCCTGACCGAGAAACGGCTGAAGCATTCGGGAAAATATTTTACTTTCGACGACGTGCCGATGGAGATGCAGCCGGTCCAACGGCCGCATCCGCCGCTATGGTATGGCGCCAATTCGTTGGAAAGTGCGGATCGCCTCGCCAGGCAGGCCTGCAACACCGTGGTTGGCATGAAGGCCGAAGGCGTGGGCCAGTTCGCCGCCCGCTATCGCGACGCCTGGGCGGCGTTGGGCCGCGATCCTGCGGCGATGCCGCTGATCGGCCTCAGCCGCCACGTCGTCGTCGGCGACACAGACAAGGAGGCGCAGAGCGCAGCCAAGCGCGCCTTCGCGCTATGGTACGATGCCCTCATCCATCTCTGGCGTGCCCATGGCGTCGGCCTGCCGCGGCAGATGATCCCCGCCGACTTCGAACCCGCGCTGGACGGCGGCTACATCGTCGCCGGCTCGGCCGCGACCGTGCGCGATCGCCTCAAGCGCGACAATGCCATGGCCGGCATCAATTACTGCCTGTGCCGCATGGCGTTCGGCGACCTGTCGTTTGAAGAGTCCAGCCGATCGGTCGAATTGTTCGCGCGCGAGGTCATGCCGGCGCTCTGACGGGCGGACGCAGCGGTCAGCTATGCGCATTCGCAGGCGACTTGCCTGAGAGTTGTGTGTAAGATGGGGGAACAACCCCCTCTTTTGTAACAAGAATATGAAATTTGCCGTCTTCGACCATCTGGACCGTTCGGGCCCGGATCTGGTGCGCCAGTACGAGGAGCGGCTGCGTCTGGTCGAGATCTACGAATGGGCGGATTTCCACGCCTATCACGTCGCCGAACACCACGGCACGCCACTCGGCATGGCGCCGTCGCCCGGCCTATTCCTGGCATCGGTCGCGCAGCGCACGACGAGCCTGCGCTTCGGTCCTTTGGTCTATCCGCTCGGCCTCTATCATCCACTGCGGCTGATCGAAGAAATTTGCATGCTCGATACGCTGAGCGATGGCCGTCTTGAACTCGGGGTCGGCCGCGGCGCCTCGCCCTACGAGGCAGGCTTCTTCGGCGTGGACCCGCGCAGCAGCGTCGAGCGCTTCGAGGAGATCCTGGAGATCCTGATCAAGGGTCTCGGATCGAAGCAGCTCGACTTTCAGGGGGCGTTCTACAAGTTCGACAAGGTCCCGCTGGCGCTTCAGCCGGTGCAACGCCCGCACCCGCCGCTTTGGGTGGCGACCCGCTCGCTCGATGGCGCCCCGCACCTTGCCCGGCAAGGCAGCAACGTCGCGCTCAGCCTGCCGACTCGCGACGCCGGCGATTT
>CAWUOG010000324.1:0-3829 GCA_963923875.1 uncultured Alphaproteobacteria bacterium | reverse complement strand
GGTCAAGTCGCTGCGCGGCGGACGCAGTTCGATCGGCGAGTCCTATGTCACCGAGGACGGCGGCGAGGCCTGGCTGGTCAACGCCGACATTCCGGAATACGCCTCCGGCAACCGCTACAATCACGAGCGCAAGCGGCCGCGCAAGCTGCTGCTGCACAAGAAGCAGATCAACAAGCTGATCGGTGCGATCCAGCGCGAGGGCCGCACCGTGGTGCCGCTGCAGGTCTATTTCAACGAGCGCGGCATGGCCAAGATCGAGATCGCACTCGCAACCGGCAAGCAGGCCCACGACAAGCGCCAGTCGATAAAGGATCGCGACTGGCAGCGTCAGCGGGCCCGTCTGCTGTCACGGCGCTAGCGCAAGGAGCGGCGGATGCCGACAGTGCTGATCACCGGTGCTGCGCGCGGCCTGGGGCTCGACTTCACCCGGCGGTACGCCGCCAGGGGCTGGAAGGTGCTGGCTTGCGCACGACATGCCGAAGGGCTGGAGGGCATCGCGGGGGATATCCATCATCATCCGCTCGAGGTCACGGACTATGCAGCCGTCAAGGCGCTGGCAGCCCGGCTGGACGGCGAAGCGATCGACGTCCTGCTTTGCAATGCCGGCGTCGGCGGCCAGCGCGGTTCGAACGCGCAGGATCTCGGCACTCTCGACCCGGCCGAATGGCATCGCATCTTCGAGATCAATACGCTGGCGCCCTTGATGATGGCGGAGGCCTTTGTCGATCACGTTGCGCGCTCGCAGCAGAAGAAGTTGATCGCGCTCTCGAGCATCCTGGGCAGCATCGCCAGCAACACCGGCGGCCGATATTTCTATCGCGCCAGCAAGACGGCGCTGAACATGGAATGGAGTTGCCTTGCCAAGGACGTGGCGGGCAAGGGACTGATCTGCGTGGCGATGCATCCGGGGTGGGTGCAGACCGACATGGGCGGGCCGACGGCGACGCTCACCATCGACCAGAGCGTGCCCGCGATGGTGAAGGTGATCGATGCGCTCAAGCCTTCCGACAACGGCCGCTTCCTGCAGTATGACGGTTCGGAATTGCCCTGGTAGGACCTTCGATGTTGCTTTCGGAAGAACAGGAACTGATTCGCGACACGGCCCGCGCCTTCGCACAGGAGAAGGTGCTGCCCAACGTGCGTGCCTGGGAATCCGCCGGAGAGATTCCGCGCGCACTGCTTGGCGAGATGGGCAAGCTGGGCTTCATGGGTATGACCGTGCCGCCGGAATGGGGCGGCGCCGGCGCGAACATGGTCTCGTACGTTCTGGCGCTGGAGGAGATCGCGGCCGCCGACGGCGGGCTATCTACCGTGATGAGCGTCAACAACTCGCCGGATTGCGCGGCGCTGCAGGCCTATGGGTCGCCGGAGCAGAAGGAGAAGTGGCTGAAGCCGCTGGCCAGGGGCGAGATTCTCGGCGCTTTCTGCCTGACCGAGCCGCATACGGGCTCCGACGCGTCGAACCTCAGGACGCGCGCCGTGCGCAAGGGCAACGGTTGGGTCCTCAACGGCGTGAAGCAGTTCATCACGTCGGGCCGCACCGCTGACATGGCGCTGGTGTTCGCCGTCACGGATCCCGCCTCTTCGAAGCGCGGCATTTCCTGCTTCATCGTGCCAACCAGGACGTCCGGCTATCGTGTCGCATCGGTCGAAAAGAAATTGGGCCAGAAATCGTCGGATACGTGTCAGATCGCTTTCGAGGACTGCCAGGTCGGTGCCGACGCGCTGCTCGGTGAGGAGGGCGACGGCTACCGGGTGGCTCTCGCCAATCTATCGGTCGGACGCATCGGGATCGCGGCCCAGGCGGTTGGCATGGCCCGGGCGGCGTTCGAACTGGCGCGCGCCTATGCCGGCGAGCGCGAGGCCTTCGGGACCAAGATCATCAACCACCAGGCCGTGCAATTCCGGCTGGCCGATATGGCCACAAAGGTGACCGTGGCGCGGCAGATGGTGCTGCACGCCGCGACCCTGAAGGACGCCGGGCGACCGTGCCTCACAGAGGCCGCAATGGCCAAGCTATATGCTTCCGAAATGGCTGAAGAAGTGTGCTCAGCCGCGATCCAGATTCACGGTGGCTACGGGTACGTTGCCGATTACCTGGCCGAGAAGATCTGGCGCGACGTGCGCGTGTGCCAAATCTATGAGGGCACCAGCGATGTGCAGCGCATTCTGATCGGCCGGGGGCTGGCCGCCCTGTGACGAGGCGGCGGCCAGTCCATTCGAACTGGCTTGTCGCTGGGCTTGCGTCATGAGAGACTCACTGACTGTGAAAGCGACCGCAAGAGCGGCGTTGGAGATTTGGGGAGCCTGGCGACGGAGCGATGACCGTGCGCCGTAACAGCTTGATTTTGGGGCTGGCTGGCGCGCTCTGCGTCTGGGCCGGTGTGGTCACGGCTGGCGACAAGCCCTCCGACAGGGCCGACATTGGCGCTGCAGTCACGCTGCAGATGCAAACGGCCTTCAATCCGAACCTGCCTGGTTCCGGCGAGGCGGTCCGGACCTTCACGAAGACGCTCAAGCACATGTCGGCCGGCGCGCTGTCGGTCAGGATCGTCGAGCCCGGCCGTCTGGCGCCGACACGCGATATGCTCGACGCGATCATTTCTGGCGATCTCGAAGCCGCGTTCACCTGGACTGGATACGCCGCCACCAAGGCGCCGGTTTTCGGTCTGTTCGGCTCCCTGCCATTCGGGCCTGGTCCCGAGGAAATGGCTTCCTGGATTCTCGAGGGTGACGGCCGGCAGATCCATCGTGCCGCCTACGACAAACTCGGTGTCACTGGCGTGCCGTGCGGCGTGCAGGGCCCCAAGGGCGGGGGCTGGTTCCGCACCGAACTCAACACCGTCGCCGACTTCAAGGACGTCCGCCTGCGCTATGGTCGGCTGTCGGGCGAAGTGATCACCCGCATGGGAGCCACGCTGGTGCCGCTGCCGGCGGGCGAATTCTTCTACCATCTGCAGCAGGGCAAGGTGGACGGCGGCGAGATGTCGACGCCCGCGATGGATGCGGCCCTCGGTTTCGACAAGCTCGGGCTGCCCTATTACATGCCGGGCTGGCAGCAGCCTTCGGCTGTGCTCGACTTTCTGATGCGGCGCGACCGCTGGGAGAAGATGCCGCTGCCGTTGCGCGCGCAGATCGAAACGGCCTGCCGCGCCAATATCGCGTGGACGCTCAGTCGCGCGCCGCACATCCAGGCCGTCGCGCTGGAGAAGCTCATGTCGTCGGGAGTTGTCATCAAGCAATGGTCGGCGCCGATCATGGACGCTTTCCGTGCCCATACGCAGGCAGTGCTCAAGGAGCGCGCCGATCAGGACATCGATTTTGCCGCCGCCTGGATCAATCAGAAGGCCTTCGTGGCGCAAGGCCAGAGCTGGCGTACCCTGTCCCGCCTGCCGTAACCGGCTGACGCGGGCCCGCTTGCACGGGCGCACGGCTCCGGGCAGTTTGGTCCGGATATGACCGTTCTTTCCTCCGCCATCGACACCCGTTCGGACACGTTCAAGAAAAACGCCGAGGCCATGCGTGCCTTGGTCGCCGACCTTAAGGCGCGCACCGACAGGGTGCGGCTGGGCGGCGGCGAAGAGAGCCGCAAGCGCCATGTTGCGCGCGGCAAGCTGTTGCCACGGGAACGGGTGCGGTCCCTGCTCGATCCCGGTTCGCCGTTTCTGGAGCTTTCCCCGCTGGCGGCGATGGACATGTACGACAACGAGGCGCCGGGCTCCGGCGTTATCACGGGCGTCGGCCGGGTCAGCGGCGTCGAGTGCGTCATCGTGTGCAACGACGCCACGGTAAAAGGCGGCACGTACTACCCGATGACCGTGAAGAAGCA
>CAWUOG010000323.1:0-3840 GCA_963923875.1 uncultured Alphaproteobacteria bacterium | reverse complement strand
GAGAGGTTGTTCAGCGCCTTGAAGCCGTCGAAGGAGACGGTGACGCCGCTGAGATAGAGCAACGCCGAGGTGGAACGGGTGGCGTTCATGCCGGCCTCGCCCGGCGTGCGCGCAACTGGCCCCAGAGCCCCATGACGCCCTTGGGCAGGAACAGGGTGACCACGATGAACAGTGCACCCAGCGCGAACAGCCAGATCTCGGGTAGCGCACCGGTCAGGTAGGTCTTGGCGAAGTTAACGATGAAGGCGCCGATCACCGGCCCGATCAGGGTGCCGCGGCCGCCGACCGCCACCCACAGCACCGCCTCGATCGAGTTGCCGGGCGAGAATTCGCTGGGATTGATGATGCCGACCTGGGGCACGTAGATCGCGCCGGCGATCCCCGCCATGGCCGCCGACAGCACGAAGACGAAGAGCTTGTAGCCCTCGACCCGGTAGCCGAGAAAGCGCATGCGGCTTTCGGCGTCGCGGACCGCGGTGAGTGCCTTGCCGAAGCGCGAGCCGACCACGGCGGCGGCAATCACCAGGAAGATCGCCAGCGCCAGCGCCGAGGCGAAGCAGAGCACGGCGCGCGTGCTGTCGGCCTGCACGGAGAAACCCAGGATATCCTTGAAGTCGGTCAGGCCGTTATTGCCGCCGAGGCCCATGTCGTTGCGGAAGAAGGCCAGCAACAGGGCGTAGGTCATCGCCTGCGTGATGATGGAGAGGTAGACGCCGGTGACGCGGCTCCTGAAGGCGAACCAGCCGATCGCCAGCGCCAGCACGCTGGGCACGATCACGATCATCGGGCCCGCGTACCAGAAATAGCGGAAGCCGTGCCAGAACCAGGGCAGTTCGGGATAGTTCAGGAACACCATGAAGTCGGGCAGCAGCGCGTTGCCGTAGACGCCGCGCGTGCCGATCTGGCGCATCAGGTACATGCCCATGCAGTAGCCGCCCAGCGCGAAGAAGGCGGCGTGGCCAAGCGAGAGGATGCCGCAGAAGCCCCACACCAGGTCGACCGCCAAGGCGAGCGAGGCGTAGCAGAGATACTTGCCGATCAGCTGCAGCACCCAGGCCGGCACGTAGAACGGGCTGGTCTTGGGCAGCAACTGGTTGAGCAGCGGCAGGACGATGCCGATCGCCAGCACCAGCAGCACGAAGAGGCGCAGCTTTCGGTCCATGCCGTTCCAGAGGAAGCGGGTGATCATTCCACTGCGCGTCCCTTCTGGGCGAACAGGCCGCGCGGCCGCCGCTGGATGAACAGGATGATGAAGACCAGCACCAGGATCTTGCCCAGCACGGCGCCCGCATAGGGCTCGAGGAACTTATTGACGATGCCGAGCGCGGTCGCGCCGAGCAGCGTACCGAACAGATTGCCGACGCCGCCGAACACCACGACCATGAAGGAGTCGATGATGTAGCCCTGCCCCAGATTGGGGCTGACATTGTCGATCTGGCTGAGCGCCACGCCGGCCAGGCCTGCGATGCCCGAGCCCAGGCCGAACGTCAGCGCGTCGACCCGCGGCGTGCGGATGCCCATGGCGGCCGCCATCGGCCGGTTCTGGGTCACCGCGCGCATATAGAGGCCGAGCGGCGTCTTGCGCAGCAGCAGCAGCAGCGAGACGAAAACGATCATAGCGAAGATCACGATCCAGAGGCGGCCGTGCGTCACCTGGATATTGCCGACATAGAAGTAGCCCGACATCCACGACGGCGCGCCGACCTCGCGGTTGGTCGGGCCGAACATGGTGCGCACCGCCTGCTGCAGGACCAGCGACAGGCCCCAGGTGGCGAGCAGGGTGTCGAGCGGCCGGCCATAGAGGAAGCGGATGATGCCGCGCTCGATGGCAATGCCGACCGCGCCTGCCACAATGAAGGCGAGCGGCAGGGCGATCAGGATCGAGGCGTCGAACAGCTGCGGCGCGCTGCTGCGGATGATTTCCTGCACCACGAAGGTCGTGTACGCACCCAGCATCACCATCTCGCCGTGCGCCATGTTGATGACGCCCATCGTGCCGAAGGTGATGGCAAGACCGATCGCGGCAAGCAGCAGCACCGAACCGAGCGAGATGCCGTACCAGACGTTCTGAGCCGCCTCCCAGGCCGCCAGAGTCTGGCGCACGCCATTGACGGCGGCGATCGCCGCAGCCTTGACCTCGGGATCGGTCGCGCTCGCCGCCGAGGCCTGCAGCACGCCCATCGCGTCGCGATCGCCGCGCGCCTGGATGATGCCGAGCGCCTCGATTTTCTGTGCCGCCGGCGCGTCGGACGCGACCACCATCGCGGCCCGTGCCTCGGTCATGGCGCGCTTGATGCCGGAATCCTTCTCGGCGGCCAGCGCCTTCTCGAGCGCCGGCAGGGCGCCGGGATCGCGCCGCTTGAACAACTCGTCGGCGGCCCGTCGCCTGACCTTGGGGTCGGGGCTCATCAGGGTGAGCGAGCCCAGCACGGCGTCGATGTTGCCACGCAGCCGGTTGTTGACCCTGACCCGCTCGAGCGCGTCCTCGGCAGCGCTGCCGGCGTCTTTGCCGGTGATCGCGTCGATCAGCGCGATCTGCTTGCCCTCGCCTTTGCCGATCACGACCACGCTGTCGGCGGTGCGTACGTAGAGATTACCGGCGCCCAGCGCCTGCAGGATGGGCTCGGCCCGGGCCTCACCCGAGGCGGCCAGGGCGGTGATCGCTTCGTCACGCTCGCTGTAGCCGCCGGTGACGAGATTCTTCACGAGAGTCGGCAGGTCTGCCGCCATCGCCGATCCGGCGACGCACACGGCAACCAGCAAACTCAGCAGGCCCCCCAGAAAACGCATCACACTCTGTCACTTAGCCGTAAGACGAGAACGGGGCGACTCGAAAGTCGCCCCGCCCCTGTGGGTTGCCGGGTCGGGCTACTTGCCCTTGCCGATGCACTTCTTGGCAACGGTGTCGTAGTTGCCGCAGTTCATGGGCGCCGTCCAATCGGCGACCAGGTTCTTGGAGTCGTCGAGGATCGGCGACCAGGCCGCGCCCGGAACCAGGCTCGGGGTCTTCCACACCACGTCGAACTGGCCATTGGCCGCGATCTCGCCGATCAGAACCGGCTTGGTGATGTGGTGGTTCGGCAGCATCTCCGACACGCCGCCGGTCAGGTTCGGAACCTTGATGCCGATGATGGCGTCGATGACCTTGTTCGGATCGGTGGTGCCGGCTTTCTTGACCGCCTCGACCCACATGTTGAAGCCGATCACGTGCGCTTCCATCGGATCGTTGGTCACGCGCTTCGGATTCTTCGTGAAGGTCTGCCACTCCTTGATGAACGCCTCGTTGGCCGGGTTCTTCACGGACTGGAAGTAGTTCCAGGCGGCGAGATGGCCGACCAGCGGCTTGGTGTCGATGCCGGCGAGTTCTTCCTCACCCACCGAGAACGCGACGACCGGGATGTCCTTGGCCTTGATGCCCTGGTTGCCGAGCTCCTTGTAGAACGGGACGTTGGCGTCGCCGTTGATGGTCGAGACCACCGCCGTCTTCTTGCCGGCCGTGCCGAACTTCTTGATGTCCGCCACGATCGACTGCCAGTCGGAGTGACCGAACGGCGTGTAGTTGATCATGATGTCTTCCTTCGCGACGCCCTTCTGGAGAAGGTACGCCTCGAGGATCTTGTTGGTCGTGCGCGGATAGACGTAGTCGGTACCCGCCAGCACCCAGCGCTTCACTTCGCCGCCGTCCTTGCTCATCAGGTAGTCGACGGCCGGGATCGCCTGCTGATTCGGCGCGGCGCCGGTGTAGAACACGTTGCGCTGGCTCTCCTGGCCCTCGTATTGGACCGGGTAGAAGAGGATGCCGTTCAGTTCCTCGAACACCGGCAGCACCGACTTGCGGCT
>CAWUOG010000322.1:0-3844 GCA_963923875.1 uncultured Alphaproteobacteria bacterium | reverse complement strand
TGGTAGGCCCGGCAGGATTCGAACCTGCGACATAACCGTTATGAGCGGCTCGTTCTAACCGCTGAACTACGGGCCCATCCGCCGAGCCCGCGTTCTACACCAGTTATTCGGCGGGTGGCACGAACATATAGCCGACGCCGCGCACGGTGCGAATGACCGTGGGCTTCTCCGGCGCCGGCTCGATCTTGCGCCGGATGCGGGTGATGCGCAGGTCGATCGCCCGGTCGAACGGGTCGCGGCTGCGATGGCTGGTGGTCTCGAGCAGCCAGTCGCGGCTGAGCGGCCGGTTGGGGTTCTCGGCGAAGATCTTCAGGATGTCGAACTCGCCGGCGGTGACGGCGATTTCCTTGCCGGCGTCGTCGTGCAGCTCGCGGCGCGACAGGTCGAGCGTGTGGCTGCCCATGCGCACCCGCTCGAGGCGGGACGGGGTGGCCTTGTGCACCGAGCGGCGCAGCACGCTCTTGCAGCGGGCCAGCAATTCGCGCGGCTCGTAGGGCTTGGCGACGTAGTCGTCGGCGCCGCTTTCGAGGCCGAGCACCTTGTCGACCGAATCGCCCGCGGCGGTCAGCATGATGATGCCGACCTTGGGGCTCGATTCGCGCAGCCAGCGGGCCAGCGAAAAGCCGTCTTCCTGGCCGGGCAGCTGCACGTCGAGCAGCACGAGGTCGGGCATGGCCCGCGACACCTGACGGCGCATCTGCGCGCCATTCTCGACCGCGGTCACCTTGAGATCGTGGTTCATCAGATAGGTCTCGGCCGCCTTACGCTGAAATGCGTCGTCCTCGACCAACAAAATGGAGGGCTGTTGCATGGCTGGAGTCCGAAAATTAATTGGTTACAATAAGTGATAAAATAGCAAGCTTTTGCAATGAATTATAGTCCTTTCTTGAAGTTTTTGATACACTAATGGACATCAGCTGCCCCGCCGTCACCATATGTTGAAATCACACTCTCGCCATCGCGCTGTGCGCTGCGGCGGCCGCCCCTGGACAGCGGACCGGTCGCAAGCGGTGCCGGGCGACACGCGCTTCGGCGCGGATGAAGGCACATGACGATCGCCGCCGATCCTCTTCCTCCCGTGTTGGAAGTGGCGAGCCCGGCGCGCCAGGAGGCCTTCGTCCGCGCCGAACTGATTCGCCGCCTGTTCGATGGCTCGCGCCAGTCGCGCTACTTCTCCTTCGTGCTGTGGCCGGTGATCGCCGCCATCTACTGGCGTCAGGTTGATCTCACCGAGTTGCTGCCGCCGTTCCTCGCCCATGTCGCGGTCACGATCGGCTTCGACATCCTGCGCCGCAACTTCACCCGTGCCAATCCGCCCGACGACGATGTCATCCGCTGGGGCTGGTGGTTCGCGGGCCTGTCCTTCCTCGCCGGCGCCTGCTGGGGCGTGGCGGGCTTTATGCTCGCCTCCAAGGAGTACGAGCTGCAGCGCATGCTGCTGGGGCTGGTGCTGCTCGCCACCATCACCACCGCGGTGCCGATCCGCTCGGCGCATCCGCCGACCTTCTATACGTTCTCGCTCGCCACCACGGCGCCGCTGCTGTTCGTGCTGCTGACCAGCGCCGATCCGTTCTACCAATTGGTCGGCATCGCTGGCGGCGCCTATGTCGGCCATCTCATGGCCTACGTGCGCGACGTGCACTCGTGGCAATACGACAACATCGCGCTCGCCTACCAGAAGGAAGAGCTCGCCCAGCGCCTGCAGGTCGCCTACGACGAGGAACGCGCCGCCCGCGGCACCGCGCTTGAGGCCCAGCGCGAGGCCGAGAACGCCAACCAGGCCAAGTCGACGTTCCTCGCGACGGTCAGCCACGAGATCCGCACGCCGATGAACGGCGTGCTCGGCATGATCGACGTGCTGGAACGCACGCCGCTCAGCCAGGAACAGCGCGAGGCGCTGGGCACGGTGCGCTACTCGGCGTCGGCGCTGCTCAAGATCATCGACGACATCCTCGACTTCTCCAAGATCGAGGCCGGCCGCCTCGACCTCGAATGCATCGAACTGTCGACCATCGAGCTGATCGAGGGCGCCGCCGAAACGTTGGCGCCCCAGGCCACCGGCAAGGGCATCAGCCTGATCGCCTATGTCGATGCCCAGGTGCCCGACCGCGTGATGGGCGATCCGCTGCGCCTGCAGCAGATCCTGTTCAACCTGCTGGGCAATGCCCTCAAGTTCACCGAGCGGGGCTCGGTGCGGTTGATGCTGGAGCGCACCGGCCCGTCGATGCTGCGTATCCGTGTGGTCGATTCAGGCATCGGCCTGACCGAGGAGCAGCGTGGCCGGTTGTTCCAGCCGTTCGTGCAGGCCGACAACTCGACGACGCGCCGCTTCGGCGGCACCGGCCTCGGCCTCTCGATCGTGCAGCGCCTCGCCGAGGCGATGGGCGGCAGCGCCGCCGTCGAAAGCACACCGGGCGTCGGTTCGACTTTCAGCGTGACCGTTCAGCTCGACGCCGCGCCGGCGCGCGCCGCCGCCGCGCCCTTGCCCCTGCAGGGACTGAGCCTGGTGGTTGCTCTGCCGGACGACAGCGAGGCGCGGGCGATCGCACGCTATCTCGGCGATGCCGGGGCGGCGACCAGCATTGCCGTCAATGCGACCTTCACCGGTATCCAGATCGGGCTCGACCGCTATATCCCGCTGCATGACGGCCCACCGGGCGAGGGAATCGTCGGCCTGGCCCGCCCGTGGCGCCGCGACGTGCTGGTGCGCGCGGCGGCGCGCGCCGCCGGCCGCGCCGGGGACATCGCCTCGAGCGAGCCGGTGCCGCACACCCCGGAGAAGGTCGGCGGCCGTGTGCTCGTGGTCGACGACAATTCGGTCAATCGCAAGATTCTCGCGCGGCAGCTCGAACTGGCCGGCGCTTCCACCGATTCCGCCTCGGGCGGCGAAGAGGCGCTCGAACTCTGGCACCGCGGCAACTACGACCTGGTGCTGGCCGACCTGCAGATGCCGACCATGGACGGTTTCGAGCTGGCACGCCGCATTCGCGAGAGCGAGGCGAGCGAGCGGCGCGGTCGTACGCCAATTCTGGCCGTGACGGCGAGCGCGCTGGAAGACCACGAACAGCAGAGCCGCGCCGTCGGGATGGATGGGCTGATCACCAAGCCGATCGGCATCGAGCAGCTACGCGCCACGCTCGACATCTGGCTGAAGGAAGCCCGCGTGGAGCGAGCGACGGAACAGCCTGCGGCAGAAACCGGGGAGCAGACGAGATGAGCGAAGCGATCCTGCAATCGGCGAGGCCGGCCTACGACCGCACCAAACTGGTCGAGCTGTTCGGCGAGGACCCCAAGACGCTGGCCGAGGTCGAACGCGAGTTCCTCGAGACCGCACGCGTCGCCGAGCGCGAGATCGTCAACACCACCGACTGCAACCAGATCGCCCGTGCCGCGCATCGGCTGAAAGGTGCCTCGGGCATGATCGGCGCGGCGTCGCTGCGCACCATTGCCGAGACGGTCGAAAAGGCCGCCAAGGCCAAGGACCTCTCCGGCGTGCGCCGCCTGCACCAGCTGTTCGCCAGCGAAGTCCAGCGCGTCGCCGATCAGGTCCGCGCCGCGGGCTGAGTCGGCGGCAGTTCAATTTCTTCTCATCCCGAGGAGCGCGCCGGAAATGGGCGTCCCGAAGGATGGGAACAAACTTCGCTATCCTCGACTAGCCTTTCGGACGGAGCAGGATCGTCGCCGAATAGGACAGCAGCTTCCGTCCGTCCTGCTCGAGCAGGCCGCGCAGGAAGGCGAGGGTCTTGCCATGGCGCGGCACTTCCACGCGTGTGACCAGTGGCGCGGTCGGCGTGCCGGCCGACAGGAACTCGGCGGCGAAGGAGATCGTCGACGGCGCCATGCC
>CAWUOG010000321.1:0-3850 GCA_963923875.1 uncultured Alphaproteobacteria bacterium | reverse complement strand
TGACGCAGCGATTGTCCCACATGACCAGATCGCCGATTCGCCACTTCTGGTACCAGGCGAAGCGTTCCTGGGTCGCGTGCGCCCAGACGGCGTTGAGAAGCTTCTCGCTTTCCTCGATGGACAGACCGTGGATGTAGGCGCCGGGGCGGCGGCCGAGGAACAGCGCCTTGCGATTGCTGACCGGATGCAGCCGCACCAGCGGGTGCACCGCGCCGGGTGTGCGGGTGACGTCGGTCGTGCGCTGAAAGCCTTGGCGCAGTTCGCCGGCAGAGTTGCGGCTGGAATCGTGGATGCAGGTTTTGCCCTCGATGGCACGCTTCAGCGCGTCGGGCAGCGTCTCGTATGCTTCGTACATGTTGAGGAAGCCGGTGTTGCCGCCATCGGCCGGCACTTCGAGCGCATAGAGCAGCGAGGCACGTGGCGGCAGCGGGTTGTAGGACATGTCGGTGTGCCAGACGAGTTCGTAGGCACCGAGACCGCCGATCGCCTTGCCATTCTTCTTTACGCTGGAGATCACGGTGACCCACTGGCGGGCATTGTCGTCGACGTCGGAGTTGCTGCGGTCGAACCCTGCGGTCGCGATCGGCACCTTGTCGAGTTCGCCGAAACGGGAGCTGAAGTTCATCAGTTGGTCGTCGGTGATCCTCTGGCCGGAGAAGCGCAACACCAGATGGTCGCGCCAAGCCTGCAGGATCCGGTCGAAGTCCGCATCGGTCACCGGTCGTGAGAGGTCGACGCCGTGCACGTCAGCGCCAAGCGCCGCGCCGGTGGGCTGAATCCAGAGTTCGCTCATCGCGTTCCTCCGCTAACCGTGCATCGTCAGGCCGCCCGAGACGCTGATCGTCTGGCCGGTGATGAAGCTGGCATCGTCGCTGGCGAGGAAGCAGACCGCGCCCGGGATGTCCTCGGGCTGGCCGACGCGCTTCATCGGGATGGCGCCGACCAGGGCCGCTCGCACCTTCTGCCCGCGCTCGTCGTCGCCGGCGACGGCGGCGAGCAGGGGCGTGTCGGTCGGACCGGGGCAGACCGTATTGAGGGTGATGCCCTTGCGCGCGACCTCGCGTGCCACGGTCTTGGTGAAGGCGATGATGCCGCCCTTGCAGGCGGAGTAGACCGCTTCCTGCGAGGAGCCGACCCGGCCCGCATCCGAGGCAATGTTGACGACGCGTCCGTGAGCGCGCGCCACCATGCCTTTCAGCACGAAATGACTCATGTTGAGCGGCCCACGCAGGTTGATGGCGATGACCTGCTCCCAGAGATCGGGAGTGGTGTCGACGAAGTTCACGAACTTGTCCCAGCCGGCGTTGTTCACCAGGACATCGGTCGGCCCGCATTCCTTTTCAAAGCGGGCGATTTCCTTGCCGACCGCGTCGTAGTCCGTGATGTCGACGCCCGAGGCAAACCCTTTGATCTCGGCGGCGAGCTTTCTTGCGCCCTCGACATTCTTGTCGAACACGCCGACCCGTGCGCCGTAGCCCGCGAAGCGGCGGCAGATCGCGGCGCCGATCGCGCCGGCGCCGCCGGTGACGATGACGTTCTTCCCGTCCAGTCCGCGCATATTCGGCTCCTCAGATCGGCGAGTAGGGATCGAACTTGGGCTTGCGCTTCTCGAGATGCGAGGCGAGGCCTTCCTTCACTTCCGGTCCCATGAAGCCCAGCATCTCGAGCGCCGTCGAGGCGTCAAAGGAAGGGCCCATCATGCGCAGCCAGTTGTTCAGGGCGTACTTGGTGAAGCGGATCGATGTCTGCGCGCCCTCGGCGAGTTTGGTCGCGACTTCCAGCCCCTTGGCTTCGAGTTGGTCGTCCTCGACGCACATCGACACGAGACCGATGCGTTCGGCTTCCTCGCCGTCGATCGATTCGCAGAGCAGGAGGTAGTACTTGGCTTTGGCCATGCCGCAGAGCAGGGGCCAAACGATCACGGCGTGGTCGCCGGCGGCAACGCCGAGGCGGGTATGGCCATCGATGATCCTGGCCTTCTTCGAGGCGATCGAGACGTCGGCCAGGATGCCCGCGACCAGGCCTGCACCGACGGCGGGGCCGCGCATGGTGCTGACGATCGGTTTGGAGCAGTTGATGACGTTGTAGACGATGTCGCGCGCTTCCTTCCAGGTGCGCAGAAGGGCATTGAAGTCCTTCATGTTCTTTTCGATCAGGTCGAAGTCGCCGCCTGCCGAGAAGACCTTGCCGCCGGCGCCCTGGATGATGACGCAATTGACCGTGTCGTCGCCGTCGATGTCGCGCCACACGTTCACCAGTTCGGTGTGCATGATCGAGTCGGTGGCGTTGTACTTGTCGGGGCGGTTCATCGTCACCCGCAGCACCTTGGGGTGCGGGCGGTCGAACAGCAGGCGTTGGTATTTCTTTTGCCAGTCGGACATTAGTCTCCTCCGTGAGGGAGGAGACTACCGCCGGGTGTTACCGGCCGTCCAATTGGCGGCGTTCGCGAACCGCACCGATTCTTCCGCCGCGCGAACCAGGGCACGCGCTTTGTGATGGCTCTCCTGGAACTCGGCGTCGAGGTCGGAGTCAGCCACCACGCCGACGCCGGCCTGAACGTGCATGACCTGATCCTTGACCAGCGCGGTGCGCAGCAGAATGCAGGTGTCCATCGAGCCGTTGGCTGCGAAGTAGCCGGCACAGCCGGCGTAAATGCCGCGGCGCACCGGTTCGACCTCGTCGATGATTTCCATGGCGCGCACCTTTGGAGCACCCGAAAGCGTGCCGGCCGGGAAGCCCGACTTGAGTGCGTCGATCGCCTCCAGCCCGTCCTCGAGCGTACCCTCGACATGGCTGCTGATGTGCTGGACGTGGCTGTACTTCTCGATGGTGAATTGCTCGACCACCCGCACCGAGCCAATCTTGGAGACCCGGCCGACATCGTTGCGGGCGAGGTCGATCAGCATCAGGTGTTCGGCCCGCTCCTTGGGGTCGGCCAGCAGTTCCTCGGCGAGGCGCTTATCCTCTTCCGGGGTGGCGCCGCGCGGCCGCGTTCCGGCGAGCGGCCGGATGGTGACGATGTTGTCGCGTAGCCGCACCAGGATCTCGGGACTCGAACCGACGATCGTGAAGTCGCCGTAATCGAAGAAGATCAGGAATGGCGAGGGGTTGATGCGGCGCAGCGATCGGTAGAGCGAAAGCGGCGGCAGCTTGAACGGGACCGAGAAGCGCTGCGATGGGACGATTTGGAAGGCGTCACCGGCGCGGATGTACTCCTTGCAGGTCTCGACCATCTGCTTGAAGTCGGCCTCGCTCATGTTCGGCTGCGGAGTCGGCAGGGCATCGGGCAGGTCGCCGGCATCGCGACGGGCGGGCAGGGATCGTTCGAAGTCGGATACCGCATCGGCCAGCCGCTCGGTGGCGGCTTCGTAGGCGGCGCGCGCTGACGTACCGGCCTGCGGCCAGACTGGCGTGACCAGCGTCACCTGGTCTTCCAGGCGGTCGAAGATGCAGACGATGGTCGGGCGCACCATGATCGCGTCGGGCAGACCGATCGGATCGGGGTTCTTGTCGGGCAGCCGCTCCATGTCGCGGACCATGTCGTAGCCCAGGAAGCCGAACAGGCCTGAGGCCATCGGCGGCAGGCCGGCGGGCAGGTCCATCTGGCATTCGCGTATGAGAACGCGCAGGGTCTCGAGCGGCCGCCCCGGCAGTTTCTCGAAGGTGTGCGCGTCGGTCCGGGCGTTGCGGTTGATCTCGGCTTGGCCCTTGACGCAGCGCCAGATGACGTCGGGCTTGAAGCCGATCATCGAGTAGCGGCCGCGCACCGACCCGCCCTCGACGGACTCGAGCAGAAAGGAATTGGCGCGCCCGTCAGCCAGCTTGATATAGGCCGACACCGGCGTCTCCA
>CAWUOG010000320.1:0-3863 GCA_963923875.1 uncultured Alphaproteobacteria bacterium | reverse complement strand
TTGCGGGCTTCCTGCACCGCGATCGCTTCCTTGTTGGTGTCGATGATGAACAGCAGGTCGGGAGTCCCGCCCATTTCCTTGATGCCGCCCAGCGAGCGCTCGAGCTTGTCACGTTCGCGAGTAAGGTCGAGCTGTTCCTTCTTGGTCAGGCCGACTACGTCGCCCGCCAGACGATCGTCGAGTTCGCGCAGGCGCTTGATCGAGGCAGAGATGGTCTGCCAGTTGGTGATCATGCCGCCCAACCAGCGGTGGTTGACGTAGTACTGGCCGCAACGCTTGGCCGCATCAGCGACGCGCTCGGCCGCGGCGGCCTTGGTGCCGACGAACAGCACGCGGCCGCCGTTGGACACGACCTGACGCACCTGCTGCAACGCCTGCTCGAGCAGCGGCACGGTCTTGGTGAGGTCGATGATGTGGACCCCGTTGCGCACCCCGAACAGGTACGGCTTCATCTTGGGGTTCCAACGCCGGGTGTGGTGACCGAAATGGACACCCGCCTCCAGCAACTGACGCATCGTAAAAGTCGGCATAGCCATGCCGCATCTCCTTTTCCGGTTGAGCCTCCGCGGGCGTCGTCCCCCGGATGGGGGACACCGGAGCGAGCGGCGGGATGTCTCCCCGTCGACCGCAAACCCGCGTGCGAAGTGGACGCGTTTCTAAGGGCTTAGCGACCGGAATGCAAGCTGCGAGTCTTGATCAAATCTCGCGAGAGTCTCGTCAGGACCATACCTCTAAGCCCATGATTCAATGCGCAGATTCGTCAAAATCTCGCCGTCTCATTGCTCCCCGGGCTCGGCCGTCCCGAGAGCTGCGGCGATTTCCTCCGCCAATTTGGCCACCGACAGCGGGGCGGAGCCTTCGGCCTTGTTATTGACCGTGATCCAGACCCGCCGCCCCGCCTTGAAGGCGCGGGCAGCCATGCGGGCAAGGGTACGACGGGTCTCCGGGTCCTCGTCGACCAGCCTGTCGAACGGCTCGTAGCGCTGTTTTGCGGCCTGGTAGAGGAAGCCGCGATGCAGGTTCCAGCGGACCACCAGATCTCCCGGCGTGTCGCCGTCGAGAACCTTGAGAGCCGCCTCCTGGCGCTCCACCTCGGGCATGCGATCATGCAGCCCGATGCAGTAGCGAACAGCGACACCGGCGAGCGTCTTCATCATTCGCGGCGTGAGCATTTCGGCGTTGCGCACCTCGAGCGCATAGATCGGCGCGCGACCACCGAATTCCCGCGGCAGGGCATGAAAGAACGCCGCGAGACGCTCCATGAGCATCGGTGCTTCTTCGACGAGGCTGCGCGGGAGTGGCGAAATCTGGAACACCAGTGGGCCCGCCTTGCCCTGCAGTCCTTCAAGACACGGCACGACGAACTCGCGCGCTGCAATGCCGGCGTCGAGAAAGTGCGGATTGGGGACCCGTCCCCGCCCCTCCTCATCGCGCGTCACGGCATCGCAGACCAGCGCGGGCGCCTTCACGACGAAGCTGAAATGATCGGGTACCTGGTGAGCGTAGCGCACGTACTCCACCGTCGTGATCGGCGCATAGAACGTCCGGTCGAGACTGACCGTGCGCAGCAGCGGGATCTGGGCATAAGCCTCGAGACCTCGCTTGCTCAGCGCGGTCTGCGGATACACGCCCTCATAGACGAGACCGCGCCATCCGGGAAAGAACCAGGAGGATGTGCCGAGCCTGATATCGCTCGGCAGCCCGGGCACTTCCAGCAGTGGCGAGTCTCGACAGGGCCGCACTTCTCCCGCCGCCGGTTTCGAGCGTCGAATCGGCGCGGCCTGTTCGAACAGGCCGGGCTGACGGCTCAAATCTCCTCCACCTGCGCGATGCCGGCCAGACTGCCGATTGCGTCACGCAGGCCCCCGGCGATCGAATAGGTGCCGGGCAAGGTCACTTCGGCCTCGGTGTCGTTGGGCATCGGCACGACCAGGGTCACGCGCCCCCGACCCTTTTTGCCGTCGAGATGCTTGCGCAAAGCATCGAGCGCCACCGGATCGGAGATCACGATGCGCAGGCCGGCGGCGGCGTTGGCAACCGCGTCCTCGAGCTTCTCGACCGACTGCGCCATCAACTTGACTTGCTCGCCGTCGAGCCGACCATCGGCCGAGATCAGCACCGCCTGTCCCGCTTCGAGCAGCGGCCGCTTGGCGTTCAGCACTTCGCTGAACACGGTGAGTTCGAACGCGCCCGACTGGTCGGAACATTGCACGAAGGCAAAGCGATTGCCCTTGGCCGAAGTCCGTTCCATCCGGTCGATCACCGTGCCGGCAAGCTTGATGCGGCCCGAGGTTCCCCGTTGCAGCAAGGCGAGCAGATCGGCGGCCCGCGTCACACCCAGCCGTTGCAAGCTGCGCTCATAGGCGGCGAGCGGATGCGAGGAGAGATAGAAGCCGATCGCCGAGAATTCCTGCTGCAAACGCTCCATCGGTGCCCAGTCGGGAACCTTGGGCAGTTGCGGCCGGCGCTGTGCGGTATCGTCGCCGAACAGGCCGCCCTGGTTGCTGCCACGCTGCTCGTGCGTGGCCTGCGAGTGACGCAGCAGCGCTTCGATGGCGCCGAAGGTCTGGGCGCGGTTCTTGTTCAGCGTGTCGAATGCGCCGGCCTTGACCAGACTTTCGACCAGTCGCTTGTTCAGCACCCTCTGGTCGAGTCGCTCGGCCAGATCGAAAAGGTTCTTGTATTCCCCATTCGCCTCGCGCTCCGCAGCAAGCCGAGCCATCGCGTCGCGGCCGACGCCCTTGATGGCGGCCAGCGCATACCGGATCGCCTTCTTGCCTTCCGCATTTCTTTCGACTGTGAACTCGGCCGACGAGCGCGTGACGTCGGGCGGCAGAAGCTCGATACCGAGCTTTTCGAGATCGCGCCGGTAGCCGTTCAGCTTGTCGACGTTGCCCATATCGAGCGTCATCGTCGCGGCGAAGAACTCGACGGGGTGGTTCGCCTTCAGGTAGGCCGTCTGGTAGCAGACCAGGGCATAGGCAGCCGCATGGCTCTTGTTGAAGCCGTATCCGGCGAACTTGTCGACCTGGTCGAATATCGAGGAGGCCTTGTCCTTCTTGACGCCGTTCCTCTCGGCGCCCTCGATGAAGCTCGCACGCTGGGCGTCCATCTCGGCCTTGATCTTCTTGCCCATGGCACGGCGCAGCAGGTCGGCCCCGCCCAGCGTATAGCCGCTGAGCACCTGCGCGATCTGCATCACCTGCTCCTGGTAGATCATGATGCCGTGGGTTTCCTTGAGGATTCCCTCCAGCATCGGATGCAGGTAATCAGGCTGCTCCTCGCCGTGCTTTCGCTTGATGTAGCTCGGGATGTTCTCCATCGGGCCCGGTCGGTAGAGCGCGACCACGGCGATGATGTCCTCGAAGCGGTCCGGCTTCATCTTGCGCAGTACGTCGCGCATGCCGTTGCCTTCGAGCTGGAACACGCCCGATCCGTCGCCCCGGGCCAGCAGCTCGAACGTCTTCTTGTCGTCGAGCGGCAGCTTGGGAATGTCGATCTTGTCGCGGCCGATGAGGTCCCATGCCTTCTCGATCACGGTCAGCGTCTTCAGGCCGAGGAAGTCGAACTTCACCAGTCCCGCCGGCTCCACCCACTTCATGTTGAACTGGGTGGCGGGCAGCGACTCCCTGTTGTCGGTATCGCGGAACAGCGGCACGAGCTGTTCGAGCGGCCGGTCGCCGATCACCACGCCCGCCGCGTGGGTCGAAGCGTTGCGGTAGAGACCTTCGAGTTGCAAGGCGAGGTCGATCAGGCGCTTGATCTCCTCGTCGCCCTCGTATTGTTCCTTCAGGAGCTGTTCGGTTTCCAGGGCCTTGGCGAGGGTGACGGGATTTGCCGGATTGTTCGGCACCAGCTTGCAG
>CAWUOG010000319.1:0-3866 GCA_963923875.1 uncultured Alphaproteobacteria bacterium | reverse complement strand
GCCAGCTGGTTGATGATGTCGAGGCTCATCAGGCCACCCGCCTTTCCCCACTGTCGCGTTCCGGCGCCCAACCCAGGGCCGGCGCCACTTTCTCGGCCATGAGCTCGATCGACCGCAGGATGTAGGGATGCGGCGGATCGATCGAATGGCTCTGGATCGTCATGTCGGTGGCGCGTTTCAGGGTGTCGTCGGCCAGAAGCGAGGCGGCGACTTCTTCGGGCGTACCCATATGGATGTCGAAGCGTGCGACCAGGTCGCCGACCAGGTTGCCTGACGTGAAGCTGCCGGCTGCAGCCAGCCGCGCGCGCTGGCGCTTGGCGCCAACTTCGGCGAGTTTCACGGCCTCAGCATGGTCGTCGGCGACGAAAACGGTGCGCGAGGCGAGAATGCGCGGGGTACGACCTTTGGGTAGCGCCTCGAGATAGGCATCGATCATCGGATTCTGGATGTCCGCCAGCGTCGCGTCCGGCCTCTCGGCAGGCCGCGGCTGGGTGCGCGACAACATCAAGCCATCACCCGCCAGGCCGGCGCGGCGCGCGCCTTCGACTGAGAAAGTCGCCTGCCAGATACGGTCCGCGAGGCCGGGACTTGTAGGGTAAAGGCGGTCGCCGCCCTCCAGCGCATCTCCGGTCCAGGCTCGGCGCATGGTCTCGAGATTGTCGCCCATGAGCCGATGGCGGGCGTTGCTGTCGAGGCCGAAGGCCGTGAAGGCGGTCAGGTTGCCGCCCGGGCCGACGCCGATTTCGAGGCGCTGGTCGCACATCAGGTCGAGGACGGCGGCATCTTCGGCGACCCGGATGCCCATTTCGAGAGGCAGCGTGACGATGCCGGTACCCAGGCGGATGCGGCGGGTGCGCGCTGCGGCTTGGGCCAGGAACACGAACGGCGAGGGCAGGCCACCTTCGGCTTCGTGGAAGTGATGCTGGGCAATCCACGCCGACTGGAAGCCGCAGCGCTCGGCCTGCTGGATCTGCTCGATCGCCAGCTGGTAACGCTCCGCGGCGCTGGTCTCGTCGAGCAGACGCGTGAAAAAGCCCAGCCGCTTGATCGAAATCTTCGTGGTCATCGGCCCAACTTCGCGCGGAACACAGGCCGCCCGCAACCCCTCGCTTTGCCTCACCCCGCCAAGGATGGGGCGGCGCGAGGGGCCGCTCTGCCTATCCGCCCAGCAGCGCCGGGCTGGCCTGGACTTCCTTGCGCTCCACCTTCTTGACGATCTCGGTCAGCTTGGCGTGGGTCGGCGCCGGCACGCCGATGAAGTTGCCACGCTCGGCGACGTAGCCGTTCATGAACTCGATCTCGGTGCGGCGGCCCTTGCGGATGTCCTGCGCCATCGACGGCCGCTGGATGTCGGCGCGCGGGTTGGGGTTGGTGTTGGAACCCGGGCGCAGGATCGTCTCGATTTCGTCGAGGGCGGCCTTGTCGCCCTCGCTCGCTTTGGCCAGCGTTTCGGGCTCCATCTTTCCGATCTTCTCGATGTGATAGCCCAGCGCCTGGCCGACGCGCACGGCCTCGCCGCCGAGCTTGATCGAAAAGCGGCGGATCGCGTCGTTGCGGTCGCAATCGGCGCCGGTCAGGCCGGTCGCCGCCGAGACGCCGTTCTTCATGCCGTTCTGGCAGAGCTTGGACCAGCGCTCGCCCCACAGGTTTGTGGTCGTCTTGGCCGAATCGATCCGACCCACCATGTCGCGCAATTCCTCGACACGCTTGGTGATGCGGCCATGGACCTCGCCGACGCGGAACACGGTATGCTTGTCGCCGCCCTTGGCGACCGTTCGCCGGATGCGGGCGGCCTCGAACATGTCTACTGATATCAGCGACGCCACCATGCCCACCGTCTTGCCCCAGCCGACCTGGTTGGCGATGCGCTCCTCGTTGAGGCAATTCTGCAGCGATACCACGAAGCCGTCCGGCGCCAAGTACTGCTTGATCAGGGCCGTCGCCCATTCGGTGTCGTAGGACTTCATCGACACGAAGGCGACGTCGATCGGCTTCTGTCGCGACAGGGACTCCATCTCGGTGAGATGCATGGTCTTGGCGTTCTTGACCGTGATCTTCTCTTCCGGCGTGACGCCGTCGAGTTCGAGCCCGCGGCTACGGATGGCCTCGATGTTTTCGGGCCAGAAATCGATCAGGGTGACGTCTTCGCCGGTGTGGGCGAGCCAGCCACCGACATACCCGCCCAGTGCGCCGACGCCGACGACCGCGATTCGCTTCTTTGCCATGATTTTCTCCTACGCCGGCAGCTTGGCGAGGAATGCCTCGACTGCCTGATTGAACAGAGCGGGCTGGTGCAGGTTGGCTGCATGGCCCGCGTTGGGGATCACCGCTTTGGTCGCCCCGGCGATCTTGGCCGCCATGTAGTCGGTGGCGGCTAGGAAATTGGTGTCGTTGGCGCCGACCAGCACCAGCGTCGGTACCTTGATGCTTTCGAGCGACTGGATCACGCGATCGTTCTGTTGCGCCAGCATGCCTCGGGCGGCACCGGCGAGGCCGGTCGCGTCGCGATGGCGGGTGAGCTTGACCTCGTCGCTCTGGTTCAGGGCTTTCAGCCCTTCGGCATCGAACTTCGCCGCGCGCGCGTGCGCGGTTTCGTTCCACTTGGCGCGCGCCTCGTCCTTCTTGAAGCCGGGACCGGTGTCGAACAGCATCAGGGCGCCGACCATTTCCGGATGGGTCGCGTGGAAGGCGAGCGACATGTATCCGCCCAGTGACAGGCCCGCGACGATCGCCTTCTTCGCGCCGACATGGTCGAGCAGCGCCTTCATGTCGCCGACCGTCAGCGCCTCGGAATACTGGTTCTGGTCGGCCGGGTAGTCGCTCTCGCCATGACCGCGAAAGTCCCAGACGATCACCCGGTAGCGGTCCTTCAGCGCCGCCACCTGGCCGTCCCACATGCGCGACGTCGAGCTGTATCCGTGGCTCAGCAGGATGGTGGGCCCGCTGCCATGGACCTCGTAGTGGATCTTCACGCCGTTGCGATCGAGCTTGGCCATCTATGCCGCCACGCGGGTCTCGCCGCGCGCCTTCTCGAGGTAACGATCCGCATCCTCCTGCAGGATCAACCGGTCCTTGAGCAATTGGGCGACCACAGCCTCGACCTTGCCGAGATAGTCGCCGCGGCCCTTGTAGCGCGAGGCGATCTTGTCCGCCGGAAACACGAGGTAGGAGCCGTCACGGTCGGCCAGTTCGCCTCGAGGATAGGGGGGCCTGTATTCGTTCCAGCCGGTGTAGGTCGCGAGCGGCACGGCGATGTCGGGAAGCCGGATGCCCGCGACCTCGTTGCCATCGGCGTCGACCTTGCAGACGAGTGTCCGGTAGGCATTGTCGCCTGCCGTCACCTTGTTCATGACGCGCACCACGGCTGCTCCTGAGATCGCCGGGAAGCCGGTCTTGTCCGGTTCGACCAGCGTGCCCGCCGCAAGCGTCGGCACGCGACTGGGGGGCGGTGCAATGTCCTTCGTGACCCAGTCGTCGAGCGCAGCCAGCAGCGCCCGCACCGCCGGCATCGGGTTATGCGGATTGCGCGGGTTCATGTTGGGGCCCGGGTCGGTCGTGGCTCCGGCGCGACCACCATGCTGGGTGCCCGCGATCATGTAGACGCGGCTGTTGTCGGGAAGCGCTACGTCCCGCGTGCCCAGCGGATCGGTGGTCAGCAGCGAGGCACCCTTCTGCCAGTACTCGGTCGACGTGTTCGTCTCGATCAGCTTGGGATCGCTGTCATCGCCCCGCAGCAGCGATCCCTTCCGCTTGCTGAAGGGGTCCTCCAGCGTCGCTGTGCTGAACGGGAACCACGCTTCCGGCGCGCGATTGTCCTCGTGCTGGGTGTTGGTGCGCGCCGGCTGGGCGAATGGGACATTGAAGAA
>CAWUOG010000318.1:0-3880 GCA_963923875.1 uncultured Alphaproteobacteria bacterium | reverse complement strand
GCATGACCCGGGACGGGCCGCATTGCTACTGATGAACGATGTTCTCATCGTTCTTCCCGAAGCCCAAGATCCTGTTCCCGACCGCGATCCTGTGGACCGCAATCTGCATGACGGCCTGGTACGGGTTCGCCCGCGACCTTGGCCTCACGCTCAGCGTCGGCAACCTCATCGGCCTCCCTTATCCACCGCTCGATGCCAAGGGTGGCGACGTCCCGACCGAAGTCGCGCGCAACGTCTGGGCCTACCAGTACATGATCGTGGCCGGCATCCTCTTCCTGGCCGCCACCGGATTGCGACACCGCAATCGCTGGTTCTGGTGGTCGGTCGGTGTGTCGGCGGCGATCGTCTTCTTCCTGTGGTTCCGCGTGCAGCTGGACGTGATGATCAACAACTGGTTCGGCGCGTTCTACAACACCATCCAGCAGGCCCTCGGCAAGCCCGGTGCGGTTACACAGGAGCAGTTGTTCATCCTGCTCGTGACCTTCGGCGTCATCGCGCTGGTCGCCATCACAACCTCGGTTCTGACCGAGTTCGTCACCAGCCACTACATCTTCCGCTGGCGCACTGCGATGAACGAGTACTACGTCGCCAACTGGCCCCGGCTTCGCCACATCGAAGGAGCCTCGCAGCGTGTGCAGGAAGACACGCAGCGCTTCGCCGACACGCTCGAGCGCCTGGGTGCCCGGTTGATCGATGCCTTCATGACCCTGCTCGCCTTCCTGCCCATCCTCTGGGGTCTGTCGGTTCACGTGAAGGAACTGCCGTTTATCGGCCATGTCCCCCAGGCGCTGGTGTTCGTTGCCGTCATCTGGGCCGCACTCGGAACTGCCCTGCTCGCCGTCGCCGGCATTCGTCTTCCCGGCCTGGAATTCCGCAATCAGCGTGTCGAAGCCGCCTATCGTAAGGAACTGGTGCTGGGCGAGGACAATGTCGGACGCGCCCAGCCGCCGACGCTGGCCGCCCTGTTCGCCGACGTGCGCTCGAACTACTTCCGCCTCTACCTGAATTTTCTGTATTTCAACATCGCCCGGTACGGCTACCTGCAGGCGAGCGTTCTGGTGCCCTATGTTGCGCTCACTCCGACGATCGTCGCGGGTGGACTGACCCTGGGCGTCCTGAACCAGACCATTCGCGCCTTCGGCCGGGTCGAAGGCTCGTTCCAGTATCTGGTCAACTCCTGGTCGACGATCGTGTCGCTGATCTCGATCTACAAGCGCCTCCAGGCTTTCGAGGCCATGATGAGTGACAAGCCGCTCGATGCCATCGAGACCGAGACGATGGTCGAGCAGCCGTCAGGCGACTGAAGCCCCGGGGCGCGGCGGCCTTCACCTCGAAGTGTTGAGGTTGCGCTGCTGGTATCGCACCCTCTCCCGGTAGCCGATATAGAGTCCCGAACTGATGATCACGGCCGCGCCGATCCACGTCCAAAAGTCGGGAAGGTCCTGAAAGATCAGGTAGCCGAGCAGCGCCGCGCCGATGAGCTGCGTGTAATTGAACGGCGAGACGACGGCGGCCGGCGCCTGGCTGTAGGCGATGGTGAGGAAGTAGTGCCCCGTTCCCGCCATCACGCCCATGCCGACGAACAGCGCCACGTCCCAGCCCCAGGCGGGCGTCACCCACTCGAACGGCAGGAACGGGCTCGCGGCCACCGTGCCAACGATGGTGGCAACTGTGGCGGAAGCATCGGGCCGCTCGGACTGGCCGTAACGGCGCGAAAACAGCTGGTAGAAGGCGCTGCTCACGGTGCTCGCCACGATCAGGAGGATGTGCCAGTCGAATTCGGCGTGGCCCGGCCGAACCACGATCAGCGCGCCCACGAAGCCGACGCCGACGGCGGCCCAGCGCCGCGGCCCCACGGCTTCGCCCAGCAGCCGCGACGACAGCGCCGTGACGATGATCGGGCTCGACAACGAGATCGAGGCCGCCGTCGCGAGCGGCAGGTAGGCGATCCCGTGGAAATAGAGGTACGACGAGAAGAACAGCAGCAGGCCGCGCAATACCTGGGTGTCGAGTCGCCGAATCCTGAACAGCTCGCGCCCGCTGCGCGGCAGGAACATCGCCAGCATGAAGAGGAAGGCAAAGAAATAGCGCGCCCAGATGATTTCGATCACCGGATAAGTCGCGCTCAACGTCTTCGACATGGCATTGAGGCAGGAGAAGCACGCCATCGCCACCAGGATGGACAGGATGGCGCGCAGAATGCGGTCCGTCGGCGCGGTCGGCAGCGTGTTCATGGACAACTCAAGATGCGTCCGCCCTCTCCTCGTCGGTCGGCCAGATCAGCAGCGACACGATCAGCAGGATCGCCAGCCCGCCTACGATCCCTGCGAAGCGCTCGATGCCCGGCATGATGCTCTCGGGCGGCGAGGCGCCCTGCACCAGCGTGATGATGTAGACCATGCCCGCTTGCGTGCCGACATAGCCCACGCCGTGCCGGCCGACCTGCACATGCATGCAGATCCAGACGCCGGCGCCCAGCATCGCGAGCCACCAGGGAAACGACGTAACATCGAGCGCCAGACAGCCCAGCGCCAGCACTCCGCCGAGCAGGCAGCCGATAAAGCGAAAGATCGAGCGCTGCGCCACAGCGTGACGCGTGTCGAGTTTACTGCCCGCGACCACGGGCGCCGACATGACCACGGCCACCGTGATCGCCATCTCGGTGACTTCGGGCAGATCGAACATGACCCACACCAGCATCACGGTAACCACGGCGATGGCCGAGCGCAGGCCGTGCAGCACGGCCGGCCACTGTGCACCCAACAGGTGACGCCAACCCGGCGCCACCGGCGGCGGCTCAGCGTGCCAGTCCTGCAGCAACCGGGCGGTGATGATCGCCGATACCACGCCGACCGCGACCTCGAGAACGCGATTGCAGGCGATCTCGAAGGCCAGTTGCGGATCGTTGAGACTCATCAGCAGGACGAGAATCGCGGTGATGGTCAGGAACAACCAGGCCAGCCCGTGCGGACTGACCTGCATCGCGAGCACCCCCAGCATGGTGGTGGCGCCGAGAAACAAATAGAAAGCGAAAAGGTCGTACGGCAGCCAGCGCGCCATGATGAAGCCCAGCAGGGCGCCGCCGATCGTTCCGGTGAGACGCAGCAGGGCGCGGCGCACCGAGCCCGAGCCGGTCGACATCAGGGACATGAAGCCGCTGATCGCCGCCCACCACGGCGATTGGAGCTCGAGCAGAAGTGCCAGCGTCGTCGCCAGTATCGTCGAGACCGCCGCGACCAGCCCCTGCCGGACCCGCGCCGGATCGTCGCCCAGTTCGTTCAGTTCGCGCCCGATCGCACCCAGCGTGTCCGTCACCACGTCGACGATCTCGGCGAAGTCCTGGCGGACCTCGCGCGTGAGCTGCCGGACGTTCATCGGAAGACCACGGCCCGGGCGTCGGCCCCCATGTAGAGTTTGCCGCCGGGTGGCGGCTCGTCGAGAACGATGGTCACCGGAATGCGCCGCTGCAGCCGGATCCAGTCCGTGGTTGGCGCCACATAGGGCAGCAGCATCGGGGCTTGCGGATTGCGGCTGAAGCCGCGGGCCACGCCGGTGATCTTGGCCCGATGCAACGTCCACGGCGCGCTATCGAGCCACACCCAGGCGGTTTCCCCCACTTCGAAGGACCGCACATAATATTGCTTGTAGTTGGCGATGATGCGCCAGCCGTTGGCGTCCACGATGCCGATCATCGGCACGCTCACCGTCGCGGTATCGCCGGTCCTGATCGTCAGGCTGGTGATGGCGCCGTCGTTCGGCGCCAGTACCTCGGTGCGGCTCAACCGCCACTGCGCCAGTGCCATCTCGGCCTTGGCAAGGTCGAGCGCCGCCTGGTGCACGGCGATGCTGGTCTGCGCCTTGGCGATGGCGATCTGCGAGA
>CAWUOG010000317.1:0-3890 GCA_963923875.1 uncultured Alphaproteobacteria bacterium | reverse complement strand
TATCTGCCGTATTCGATCGCCCTGCTGCAGACCTATGTGCAGAAGTTCGCGGTCGAACCGCAGCGCTACGAGTTCCTGACGCCGCTCTACAAGCGCGTGCGCATCGCCGATGCCGTCGAGGCGATGAAGCATGCCGACCTGGTCGGCTTCAGCACCTATGTCTGGAATGGCCGTATATCGCTGGAAATTGCCCGCCGGCTGAAGCAGCTGAAGCCGGGCATCGTGATCGTGTTCGGCGGTCCGCACGTGCCGGACCAGCCTGAGGCCTTTCTGCGCGCCCATCCTCAGATCGACCTTGCCGTGCACAACGAGGGCGAGCGGACGTTCCTGAAGCTCCTCGAGGCTTGGCCCGATCGTGAGGCATGGGCCGGCCTGGCCGGCGTCAGCATGGTCAGGGCCGACGGCTCGTTTGTGCGCAACGCCAACGTAGACCGCGTCCGGGATCTCGACGAAATCCCGTCGCCGTTCCTGGAAGGCGCCTTCGACTCGATCATGAAGGCCAATCCCGGCGAGAGCTGGATCGGGTTGTGGGAGACCAATCGCGGCTGTCCGTTCCGCTGCACCTTCTGCGACTGGGGCTCGGCGACGGCTGGCAAGGTGACCAAGTTCGGCGAGGAGCGGCTGTTCCGCGAGGTCGACTGGTTCGCCGAGAAGAAGATCGAATACATCTTCTGCTGCGATGCCAACTTCGGCATCCAGAAGCGCGACGTCGATATCGCCAACTACGTCGCCGACGTGAAGAAGAGCACGGGATATCCGGTCGCGCTCTCGGTGCAGAATACCAAGAACGCCACGGAACGGGCCTATCTCACTCAGAAGATCCTATCCGACGCCGGCCTCAACAAGGGCGTGGCGCTGTCGATGCAAAGCGTCGACATGCCGACCCTGGAGGCGATCAAGCGCGACAATATCTCACTCAATACGTACATGGAGCTGCAGCGCCGCTTCACGAAGGACAAGGTCGAGACCTATTCCGACCTGATCCTCGGCCTGCCCGGAGAGACCTACGAATCGTTCGTGCGCGGCGTCGACCAGCTGATGGAGAACGGCCAGCACAACCGCATCCAGTTCAACAACCTCTCGATCCTGCCGAACGCCGAGATGGGCGACCCCGCCTATCAGAAGAAGTACGGCATGGTCACCGTCGAGTCGAAGATCATCAACATCCACGGCGAGCGCGTCGAACTCGACGACGATGTGCCCGAGGTCCAGGACCTCGTGATCGCCACGGCCTCGACGCCGCTCGCCGACTGGCGCCGCACCCGCAACTTCTGCTGGATGACCGCGCTGCTGCACTTCGACAAGCTTTTCCAGATTCCGCTGATCCTGGCGCACGGCATTTCCGGCATCACCTACCGCGACATGATCGAAGCCTTCATGCAGGCAGACCCGGTGCGCTATCCATTGATCGGCGAGATCAATGCCTTCTTCGAGAGCGAAGCGCGGTCGATCCAGCAGGGCGGTTCGGAGTACGTGTTCTCGAAGGAGTACCTGAACATCTTCTGGCCGGCCGACGAATACATCTTCGTCAAGCTGACCGCAGAAGGGAAGTTCGACGCATTCTATGCCGAGGCCGGCAAGCTGCTCGCCGAGACGGTGAGCGCGCGCCATTCCGGCCTTCCGATGGACGTCATCGACGAGGCGATCAGGCTCAATCACGCCCTGGTTCATCAGCCGTTCGCCAGGACTGACCTCAAGGTGAAGCTGCGCTACGACATACTCGACTATTGGCACAAGGTTCGCACCGGCGAGCCGGCGCTGCTGGTCGAGAAGCCGATGCTGATCGAGATCGACCGTACGTCGAAGCCTTACGACGATCTCCAAAAGTGGTGCCGCGAGATCGTGTGGTGGGGCAACAAGAAGGGCGCCTACCTCTATTCGCCCAACGCCACTGCGATCACGCCGGAACTCGCCGGCCACTACTGACGTGGGCCTGAACGAAGCGCAGCAGGTTTCCGCCCTCGAACTTGTAGCCGGCGACGCCAGCGGCGATCGCCGCCTGGACGTCCGTATCGCGGTCCCCGACCACGAATGACGCCGAAGGGTCGGTCGACCATTCGCGCTGCAGCTTGAGAATCATGCCAGGCTGCGGCTTGCGGTATTCCGATTCGCTCGTGTAGCGCTCCACCACACCCTGTGGGTGGAACGGGCAGTGCTCGTAGGCGTCGATATGGGCGCCGTGCTTCTGCATCTCCTGCTGCATCCACGCGTGCAGATCGTGGACGTGCTGCTCATCGTAGTAGCCGTGTGCCACACCGCCCTGGTTGGTGATGACGAACACGTAGTAGCCGTGGTCGTTCAGCCAGCGCACGGTCTCGATCGCTCCGTCCATCCAGACGATCTGTTCGGGTCGATGCACGTAGCCATCGTCACGATTGAGGATGCCGTCTCGATCGAGGAAGGCAGCCGGGCGCTGCATGAAGGAGGGCAGCAGATCCTGTGCGCGGGCAAAGTCGTCGGGAATGCCGATGTCGATGAAGGCGCCCTGGCGCGCCGTTCCCAGCAATTGGCCGCGGCTGGCCAGATCCGGCAGGATTTCGCGCTCGAGCGAGCACGGCACGTTCACGATCTCGTCGAGCAGGCTTCGGCGGACGAGATAGATCCCGGCATTGATCGGCTGGGCGCTGGCGCCTTCAGGCCTGAAGCCGCGGATTCGTCCGTCCGTCAGGTCGATCCGGCCGTAGCGGGAGCCTTCGATGCCGCTGGCCAGGGCTGCGTGCAGCATCCAGTCGGACCGGCTGAGGGAGGGCACGAGCGAGAGCCAGTTGAAGTCGAAGTAGGAATCGCCGTTGATCATGAAAAACGCCTCGTCGAGGCGGGGTGCGGCATTGACCAGTGCGCCGGCTGTGCCGGCGGGACTGGGCTCGACGACGACCTCGACCTCGAGGTCGCCGAAGCGCTTGCCGTGGTAGCGGCTCTCGATGGCCTGCGACTTGTAGCCGGTCAGCAACAAAAGGCGGGTCAGCCCGAAACGGCGGGCTTCATGCACGAGGTAGTCGAGAAACGGCCGACCGCCGACCTCCAGTAGAGGCTTCGGCGTTTCGTCGGTCAGACGTCCCAGGCGCGTGCCCCGGCCGCCGACGAGGCAGACCGCTTGCGTAACGTTCATCGTGGCGCCGGTTTATACGCGGCTATCCCCCGTTGGGCCAGCTTGACGCAACCAAACAGGTAGGTTAGCGGGACGCCCCACGGACCTGAAATGCCCACGAAATTCTCTCCCGTGGTGCGCATCGAACCGGCAGGGACTCTGGGGCGTTGACCAAATCGAAGATCTTGCAGTTCCTGCTGCGCCGCAAACCGGGCCGGCAGGAGGCAGAAGACCTCAGGAGCGGCGATCCGGAGCGTCGCGCCCAGGCGCTGTATCGCCTGGGCCGGACCAGGATGCGCGAAGGCGTACTGGACGAGGCGCTGGAGCGCTTCGACGAGGCGATCGCCTTGCTTCCGAACTATGCCGAGGCCATTGCCGCACGGGCCGAATCGCTCGACATGCTTGGTCAGAGCCACTCAGCGGCTCCTGAATATGAAAAAGCGCGTCGCCTGTGGGCTGATCAGCCCAGTGGCGCGCCCGATCGCAGCTATCTCTTTCGGCAGAGCGGTCGGTTCAGTTTCGAGGTCGATTCCTACGAATTGGCACTGCGGCGCATCAAGACTGGTGCATTCCCGCATTTGGCCTGCGGCAATGCCTTGTTGGCTCAGGGGCGAGCTGCGGAGGCGCTGCAGTTCTATTTGAGCGGGTTGAAGATCAAGAAAAACAATCCGGACCTCACGGCGCTCAAGGGCGAGGCGTTGTCGATGCTCGGCCGGTATCGTGAGGCCGTCGAGGCATTCGATTTCGCGCTCGCGGCCAATCCGAAGGCGGCGGAGGTTCTGAATGCGCGTGCCATCGCGCG
>CAWUOG010000316.1:0-3893 GCA_963923875.1 uncultured Alphaproteobacteria bacterium | reverse complement strand
GTCCGCGCACCATAGGAGCGCGATCGGTGCGGACCTATTTTGGTGCTTTATTCGACCGGGGCTCCTGGTTCGGCAAAGCCTGCGGCTGCGGATCGCGGTGCCAGTGGTTCGATCCCGCCCTGGGCAACGGTCGGCCAGTCAAGGCCGCTCAAGCTCCACTGCACGTCGCAAAGGCACGTCATCCGTCGAGGCGCACAAACGGGTTGTAATAGGGCGGCGCACTCCCATGCAGCGGCAATGTGGAGTAAGAGCCCGAGCTGGCGTCTTTCCACTTCAGTTCGACCCGTGTGGTGCCATCCACCGTTTCAAAGGTCGCGACGTTTCCGGACAGGGCGATCGGCGTCAAGCGCCACCGCGCCGTCAGGTTTCTGGCCTGACCGTAATCGGCCGCGAAGGTGCAAATGATCATCTGGGCGATATTGTTGGAAGCGGACAGAATGGCGAAGTACGCCGGCAGGAGGGCGATCGCACTCCTGTTTGCCCAGCTGAACGCCCCGACCTTGCTGTCATGTTCGTTGCCGAGCCGCAGGGCAACCAATCCCGCCGGCACGGGCATCTTGTTTTGACGAGCGAACTCATAAAGCCTCGGCAGCTCGACGATCCCGACCGGTCCAGGGCGGGGCGCGGCCCGTCGGATGCCCTTGAGTACGAAGGGCGTCGCATAGGTATTCTGCTCCCAGACCATTTGGCGGCATTCGGAGGCGATCAGCAGGTCGCGGCGCAGAAGCGTACCCATCGCCTGCAGGTCGATGCTCTCCGCGGCGAGCTGTCTCAGGAAGGCGGCGGCGAAGGGGCTGTTCTCGCCCGGCGGCCCATCGAGGGCGATCGCGCCGGGCGCGGTCGAGAACAGGGAGAGCGTGTCGGGGGCGCTCGTGCCCTGGTTGGCGTTCACGGAATCGAAGCGCGCCTGGAACACCGCCTCCTTCTGCCGCCAGCCGTCGGCAGGATTGTTGCGACAGGAGTCGAAGACCAGCAGCCGGTGGCGCGCGCCGTACAGGGCCGCAGCGATGCTCCCGACCGGCAGGAGCGTGCGCACAGCGGCTGGATTGGCGAGATCGGCGTCCTCCGGCACCAGGTAGGTTTCCTTTTCCCAGAAGGCGCCATGACCCGCGAAATAGAACGCCGCCAGATTGGCCCCCTGCGCGGCGCTCTTGAATTTCTCGAGGGCGGCGAACATCGCGTCCCGGCCGACATCCAGCACCAGCTCCGTCTTGAGCCCCAGCGCCTGGAACGCCTTCGCGACATCGGTCGCGTCCCGCTTGGCGTTGGGCAGCGAGGCTTCCCATTTGTATTTCGAGTTGCCGATCACGAGGGCAACGCCGGTCTGACCTTGGGCCTGCACGACTGCCGGGGCGGCCAGCAGGGCACCGGACCCGAGCAGCACGCCCCTACGGCGGACACTGCTCCGAGGCAAGGACGGCGGAGTTACGCGCATCACGACTACCTTACGCGGACAGGGAGTACGCGGGCATTCTACGCAGGAAGTACCGGCTACCAAACGGTGCGACAAAGCCTCTGGAGAGCGCCTTGGAACGCCCTCGGCGGGCGGCTTGTCATTCGTGATGCAAACCGATGGGCGGACCGGATCGAATCAGTCCGTCCCCAGGTGCCCTTCCCCTTGCCTTCCCGGAGCCGACGCCCAGACGCGGCGCCGCTCAGGTCTTGGGGTAGGCGATGCTCATGGTCTCGGCCACGCAGGCCGGACGGTCCTTGCCCTCGATCTCGACGGTCCACTGGTAGGTCATCCGGATGCCGCCGTCCTTCATGTCGTCGGCCGCGAGCAGCTTCTGGCGGCCGCGGATGCGCGCGCCGACCTGCACGGGGCTGGTGTACCGCACCTTGTTCGAGCCGTAGTTGATGCCGTTCCGCACGTTCTCGATCCTGAGCACATCCTTGCCGAAGGTCGAGATCACGGAGAAGGTGAGATTGCCGTGCGCGATGGTCTTGCCGTCCGGCATGTCCGTCTTGCAGCGCTCGACGTCGACATGGATCCACTGATGGTCGCCGCTGGCCTCGGCAAACGTGTTGATGCGTTCCTGCGTGATCTCCAGCCAGTCGCTGACGCCCAGTTCCTGGCCGACCAGCGCCTTCATCGCCTGAGGGCTTTCAACGATTCGCTTTGCCACGATGTCCTCCGTCAAACCGATCCATCACGTATCCGTCACCCGCCGACCTGCATCTTCGCCCAGGTGTCGCGCAACCCGATCGTCAGGTTGAACACCGGGGCGTCCGGACGGCCCGCCGGGTCGGCGCAGAAATACCCCTGCCGCTCGAACTGCACGGCTTCGCCCACCGGCATGTCCGCCAGCGACGGCTCCAGCAGCGCGCCCGACACGATCTCGAGCGACGCCGGATTCAGGTCGGCGTCGAGATCGCCCCCGGCGCCCGGGTCGGGGCGATTGAAGAGCGTGCTGTACATCCGGACTTCGCCGGGGAGGGCGTCGCTGCCGACCCAGTGCAGGGTGGCCTTCACCTTGCGGCCATCCGGTGCATTGCCGCCGCGGCTGGCCGGATCGTAGGTGCAGCGCAGCTCCACCACATTGCCGCCCGAGTCCTTCACCACCTCGCGGCAGGTGACGAGATAGGCGTAGCGCAGCCGCACTTCGCGTCCCACCGCCATCCGGAAGAACTTGTTCGGCGGATTTTCCATGAAGTCGTCGCGCTCGATGAAGATCTCGCGGCTGAACCGAAGGGTGCGCGTGCCGGCCGCCGGGTCCGCCGGATGGTTGACGGCGTCGAGCGCCTCGACGTGGCCCTCGGGAAAATTCTCGATCACGAGCCTGAGCGGCCGCAGGACCGCCATGCGCCGCTGGGCCTTCTGGTTGAGACGGTCGCGGATCGCGTGGTCGAACATGGCGAGATCGACGACGCTGTTGGCCTTCGACATGCCGATGCGCTTGACGAACTCGCGGATCGCCTCCGGCGGCACGCCGCGGCGGCGCAGGCCCGCCAGGGTCGGCATGCGCGGATCGTCCCAGCCGCTCACGATGCCGCGCCGGACCAGATCCGTCAGGTAGCGCTTGGACAGGACGGTGTATCCGAGATTGAGGCGGGCGAATTCGGTCTGGCGGGGCCGCGACGGGACCGGCAGGTGGTCGAGGAACCAGTCGTAGAGCGGGCGATGGTCCTCGAATTCCAGGGTACAGAGCGAATGCGTGATGTGCTCGATGGCGTCGGACTGGCCATGCGCGAAATCGTAGGTCGGGTAGATGCACCACTTCGTCCCGGTGCGCGGATGCGCGGCGTGCAGGATGCGGTACAGGACGGGGTCGCGCAGGTTGATGTTGCCGGACGCGAGGTCGATCTTCGCCCGCAGCACGCAGGCACCGTTCGGGAACTTGCCGTCGCGCATGTCGCGAAACAGCCTGAGATTGGTTTCCACCGAGCGGTCGCGATCGGCCGAGGCCCGACCGGGCTCGGTCAGCGTGCCGCGCATCGCGCGCATCTCGTCGGGCGGCGTGTCGTCGACATAGGCGAGGCCGGCGCGGATGAGGTGCTCGGCCCAGTCGTACAGCGTCTGGAAATAGTCCGACGCATGGTGCAGATGATCGCCCCAGTCGAAGCCGAGCCAGCGGACGTCCCGCTGGATGGCGTCGATGTATTCCTGCTCCTCCTTCACGGGATTGGTGTCGTCGAAGCGCAGGTGGCAGCGGCCGCCGGTCTCGACGGCCAGTCCGAAATTCAGGCAGATCGACTTGGCGTGGCCGAGATGCAGATAGCCGTTCGGCTCCGGGGGAAAGCGCGTGACGACGCCCTGCACCCGGCCGCTGGCGAGGTCGGCCTGGACCATGTCGCGAATGAAGTCGCGGGGCTCTTCGCTTCCAGTGGTCTCCGGCATCGGCTTGCTGTCATCCATCTAACGCTCAACCTCCACAGGCTCGTATACGGGTTCA
>CAWUOG010000315.1:0-3904 GCA_963923875.1 uncultured Alphaproteobacteria bacterium | reverse complement strand
GGACCGGAGGTCTGGATCAAGCGTGACGACATGCTCGGGCTGTTTCCGGGCGGCAACAAGACGCGCAAGCTGGAGTTTCTGGCAGCGGACGCGCTGGCGCAGGGGGCCGACACGCTGATCACCTGCGGCGCGCCGCAGTCGAACCATTGCCGTATCACGCTGGCGGCCGCGGTGAAGGAAGGGCTGAAGTGCCGCTTCGTGATCGAGGAGCGTGTGCCGAACTCCTATAAGAAGGAAGCCGGCGGCAACAATTTCATGTTCGAGTTGATGGGGGTCGAAGCGATCACCGTGGTTCCCGGCGGCTCTGACATGGGCGCCGCGATGTCGAAGGTGGCGCAGGAAGTCGCTTCGCTCGGCCGCAAGGGCTACATCATCCCGGGCGGTGGCTCGAATGCGATCGGCGGCCTGGGTTACGTCGCCTGCGTGCAGGAGATGCAGCAGCAGTGGCTCGACATGGGCGTGGCGTTCGATGCCGTCATCGTCGGCTCGGGCAGCTCCGGCACGCACGGCGGCATGGTCGCGGGATTCCACGGGAACAACATCAAGATCCCGCTGATCGGCATCGGCGTCAGCCGCGATCCGGAAAACCAGGAGCCGCTGGTCCACAAGGAGGCCCAGGCGGTGGCCGACCTGCTGGGCATCGGCAAGGTGCCGCGCGAGGCGGTGAAAGCCGTCGGAGGCTACTGGCAGCCGAAGTACTCGGTGCCGAACAAGGCGATGATCGAGGCCGTACAGATGGCGGCGCGCACCGAGGGTATCCTGCTCGACCCGGTCTATACCGGAAAGATCATGGCCGGCCTGATCGGACTGGCGCGGCAGGGCTTCTTCAAGCCCAAAGCCAAGGTGCTGTTCATGCACACCGGCGGCCTGCCGTCGCTGCATGTCTACGAGGACGTGGTGCTAGGCCGGACGCCGGTGGCCGACTGACCGTCAGATCGCGCGCGTTGCCTCGGCGAGCCAGGCACGGGTCGGCTCGTCGACCTGTGGGCCGACGATGTCGCGCACACGTGCGTGATAGGAATTGAGCCATGCCCTTTCGGCGTCGGTCAGCAGACCCGCGCCTACGCAGGCGAGGTCGATCGGCGCATGCGTCAGGGTCTCGAACTCGAGATAGCGCCGGTCGGCCCCCTCGATTTTCGCCTCCTTTACCGCGACCAGGTTCTCGATGCGGATGCCGTACGCGCCGGTCTTGTAGTAGCCGGGCTCGTTGCTGACGATCATTCCGGGTTGGAGCGCGATCGAGTTGGCGACTTTCGAGATCCGATGCGGCCCCTCATGCACGGAGAGATAGGCACCGACACCGTGGCCAGTCCCGTGGTCGTAATCGAGGCCGGCCTGCCAGAGCGAATAGCGCGCCAATGCGTCGAGCTGAGATCCCGTGGTGCCGACGGGAAAACGCGCCATGGCGAGAGCGATGTGGCCCTTCAGGACGCGCGTAAAGCGGTCCTTCATTTCCGGTGTCGGCGTTCCGACGGCGACAGTGCGGGTGATGTCGGTGGTGCCATCCCGGTACTGGCCGCCCGAATCGACGAGATAGAGGGAACCGGGTTCGAGCCTGCGCTCGGTGGCAGGTGCGGCGCGATAGTGGACGATGGCGCCGTTGGGCCCGGCCCCCGAGATCGTGTCGAAGCTGAGATCGCGTAACTGACCGGTTTCCTCGCGCAGCGCCTGCAGGCGGTCTGACACTTCGATTTCGCGTAGTTTACCGCTCTTCGATTCTTGTCCCAGCCACGACAGGAAGCGACTTACGGCGGCGCCGTCGCGGCGATGCGCGGCACGGATACCGTTCAGTTCGACCTCGTTCTTGCAGGCCTTTGGCAGGGCTACGGGATCGGCATCGCGCACCACGGTCACGCCGGCCGTCTGCAACCGGGTGGCGGCCCAGTAGGGCGCGGTCGAGCTTTCGACCATCACCCGCTTGCCGGCCTTGCCCATCATGTCCAGTGCGGCGCCGAGTTCGTTCGGCGGCGCCAGGGTCACGGCATTGCCGAGCCAGGCCACGGTGCGGTCGGGAATCTTGCGGCGGTCCATATAGAGATCGACATGGCCGTCGGTGTGGAGCAGTGCGAAGCCCAGTGCGAACGGTGTGCGCGGCACGTCGCCGCCGCGGACGTTGAGCAGCCAGGCGATCGAGTCGGGCTGGGTGATCAACACCACGTCGGCGCCCTTGTCCCGGACGATGTCGGCGATGCGCCTGCGCCGCGATTCGCTGGTTTCGCCGGCGAATTCCACCGGATGCGGCAGTACCGGGGCCAGCGGCGCGGCGGGACGGTCCTTCCATACCGCATCGATCGGATTGGACTCGACTGGCACGAAGCTGCCGCCAGCCTTCTGGCAGGCACGGGCGAAGCGATCGTAGCCGTCGATCGTCTGCAGCCAGGGATCAAAGCCCAGTTTGCCGCCCTTCGGGAGATTCGCCGCGACCCAGCTCTCGGGCGATTGCTCAGGCACCTGGTGGGGCACGAAGGCCCGGAGGTCGACCTGGCTGCGCACAGCGAGCGTGTAGCGGCCGTCGATGAAGATCGCTGCCTTGCCGGCCAGCACGATGGCGAGACCGGCCGAGCCGCTGAACCCGGTAAGCCAGGCCAAGCGTTGGGCGCTCTTCGGAACATACTCGCCCTGATGCTCGTCGGCGCGTGGCACCACGAAGCCGTCGAGACCGCGGCCTGCGAGTTCGGCGCGCAGCGCGGCGAGGCGCGACGCCGGTGCCGGCGCTTCCTCCAGTCCGCCGTCGGACACCGCGAGTTTGGCGCGCCAGGCGGTCAGCGCCCTGGTCAGCGTCGCATCGGCATTGGGGGCGATCAGTTCGACCCATTCGGGGCCGGCAAGGCCCTCGGGGGCTGCCGCTACGCCCTGCATCAGGGCGTCGAGGTCGCCGGCCTCAAGGGGGTGGCCGTGTTGGCGGAGCAGATGCAGAACGTCATCAGGCGCGGAGGTCATGGGAGAACCGACCCTACGCGCGGCCCCAAGTGCAGGCAATCTGAGCAATAATTGTTCACGAATTGCCCAGAAATGCTCTGATGCCAATGGGCATGCAAAAGACGCATGGCAGAGGCCGATTCCCTGACCTTATCGTTGAGACTCAAGGCGCTATATTCCGATCTGTGCACTGCAGCATAAACGCTGCGATGCACAAATAAAGGAGTTACCCATGATGACCCGCCCCATTGACCTCTTTGACAGTCTGACCAGCGAAACGACGCCGGCGGGGGGAAACATGACCAAGATGGATTTTTCGTTCGACGAGCGCCGCCTTCTGGAAGCGCGGGCCCGCTACGCGCGGGCCGAGATGGTTGCCAACCTGTTGACCGATGCCCTCGTCTGGGTGGGCAAGCAATACCAGAGCCTGCTGGCCGCGGTGAAAGCCGACCTCAAGCTGCGTACGGCCGAAGGTCAGCTGTTCCGCATGAGCGACCGCGAACTGTCGGACCTCGGCCTGTGCCGCGCCGACATCCCCTTCGCCGTCCGGGAGGCCGCCGGCATCGTCCCCGCGTTCGATGCCGCGACGGGCACGATTGCGGCTTCCAACGAAAACCTGCGTCGCGCAGCGTAAACGATAGTCGCGTAGCGTAAGCGTACGAAGGGCCGGCGAATGCCGGCCCTTTTTCGTTGCGGCTCAGCCTCGGCGCAGCAGCAGTGTGCGCCACCAGGCGCCGCCGGTCTCCAGATCGATATGGCGCTCGTAGGCGAAGCCGCGCCGTCTATAGGTCGACACGACCATGTCGGCTTGTTCTTCCAGCAGGCCGCTCAGCAGCACCAGGCCGCCCTGCCTGACCGCAGCGGCGAAGGCTTCCGACAATTCCATCAACGGCCCGGCCAGGATGTTGGCGACGATCAGATCGTAGGGCGCATGGCTCGCCAGTTCCGGCGCCTGCAGGCCGATCGAGGTGAAGAACCGGCAGAG
>CAWUOG010000314.1:0-3929 GCA_963923875.1 uncultured Alphaproteobacteria bacterium | reverse complement strand
TTGGCGGAAGAGAGTGGGAGTCGAACCCACTAAGAGCCGTCTGGCGACCCTCTCTGGCTTTGAAGGCCAGCCGCCCCACCGGGAGCGCTTCCCTTCCAATTCTCCATATTCCCCAAAATTCTGCGCCTGTCACGCCGCCGCTGGCGCGGCGGTCGGCGCGTCCGTCGATGGCGCCACGAGCGGTCCGAATTGCTCGAGCTTCTGCGGCACCGTGCGACGCAAGTCGCCTTTTCGCACGGTGACTCCATGGCGGTCGAAGAACTCCAGGATCAGGATCGCCACCTTTCGGCCGTTGTCGAGCTTGTCGCGAAACTCAGCCGCCGTGAACTCCCGACCAAAACCGTGGGCAATGCCGATCATCTCGGCGACGACCGGCCGCAGGAAGTACTGGTCCTGGGCGATCTCTACGACGCGACCGATCTTGGCGACGCGACGCATCAGGCGGCGTACATCGGCTTCGGGCGTGTCGTAGGCGTCGGCGAAATCGCGCACCCGGGGCGGCTTGAAGCGCTCGCGCCGGAGATCGGCCAGGATCTTCTGCCAGAGCACCTCGTCCTTGGCGCCGAGCTTCAGCGAGTGACTGGGCAAGCGCAGGAACGGTCCGTCGACCACGACCGTCTTGGCCGCCACTTCCAGGTCGAGCAGCGCATGGAACACCGGGATCGGCCAGCGCTTCTTCATGGCGAGCCGCAGCCGTTCGGGCTGCAGGCCCGGCGCATCGGCGTTGCCTTCGTGGAAGGCCTTGAGAGTCTCGATCAGATCGGCGCGCGAGGCCGCGAGCGTCTCGGCGAGCAGGCCATAGTTGGCGAGCTTGGTACCGCCCGCCTCCGCCAGCAACCGGTCGACCTCGACCGGTCGCAGATTGTGGGACCGCCCGAACTTCACGGTGTCGACGAAGCCGGTCTCGAGCTGCAGCAGTTCGACCAGGATTTCGGCCTCACGGCCATCCAGCGCCACCAGCTCGGCAAGACGGCGTGGCGTGCGCCGGTTGCGCGGCGGGCCAAACGGGTCGATCACCCTGGCGCCCGCCAGGGTCCGTGTCGCCGACGGATCGCGAAGGATGATGCGGTCGCCGGCCAGCGCACCGACCTTTTCCTCCAGCACGAGTTGCGCCAGGCCGGATTGGCCGGGACCAATGCTGTCGCCTTCGAGCAGGGCTATGCGGCCCATGACATGGGCGGATCCCATATGCACGTGCACGGGCGACCAGTGCTTCAGCGGCCCTGGCTCGCTCGCCAGCAGTTTCAGGCGGACGTCGAGCCGATCGGTCGGTGCGTGCAGCTCCGGCCCCACGACCCAATCGCCACGCCGCACCGCTTCCTTCGAGAGCCGCGCGCCGCTGAGGTTGAGAGCACAGCGTTCCCCGGCCCGGCCAACCTCGGCGGCGCGGTTCTGTGCGTGCAAGGAACGTACCCGCGCTTCCAGCCCGGAGGGTGTCAGCAGCAAATGGTCGCCAACCTTGATCTCGCCCGCATGCACGGTGCCCGTGACGACCACGCCGGCACCCGGCAGCAGGAAGCAGCGGTCGACCGCCAGGCGGGCAAATCCGGTCATGCCCTTGCCGCTTTCGCCGAGGGACAGCAGGCGCGCCTTCAGCTCGGCCACACCCTGCCCCGTGACCGATGACACCGGCATGATCTCCGCGCCTTTGAGCGACGTCGTTGACAGCAGGGTCTCGATCTCCGCCATGCGCTCGAGGATCTGGTCGTCGTTGGCGAGATCCGACTTGGTGAGCGCCACCACCCCCCGGTCGAGCCCGAGCAGATCGATGATCTGAAGATGCTCGACGGTCTGCGGCTTGATGCCCTCGACGGCCGAGACGACCAACAGGGCGGCATCGATGCCGGTTGCGCCGGCCAGCATGTTGTGGACGAAGCGCTCGTGCCCCGGCACGTCGACGAAACCCAGCTGACGGCCGTCCCCGAGATCGCTGTAGGCGTAGCCGAGATCGATTGTGATGCCGCGTGCCTTCTCTTCCTTGAGGCGATCGGCGTCGACGCCGGTCAGAGCCTTCACCAGCGCGGTCTTGCCGTGATCGATATGGCCCGCGGTGCCGACGATCATGGCGCGACCCCTTCGAGCTGGCGGGCGAAGGCTGCCTCATCATCCAGGGTGCGCAGGTCGAGCAGCAGCGCATCGTGCTCGATCCGGCCAATCACCGGGATCGGCAGGCCGCGCAATCTGTCCGCCAGCCTGTTCAGGCCATGCCCGCGCGCCGAGAGCGCAAAGGACGGCAACAGGTCGACCGGCAGCGCTCCGGAACCGATCTGGCCACGCACTTGCTGGATTTCCGCCGTCAGCCCCGCACCGATGGCGCGAGCGAAGATCGGCAGCAATCGCTCGGCCTGGGCCCTTATTTCAGATGCCGGGCGCGCCAGACTGCGGATGGTCGGCAGGCGGGCCGCCAAGCGTTCGGGATCGGCGTAGAGGCGCAAGGTCGCTTCGAGCGCGGCCAGCCGTACCTTGTCGAGACGCAGGGCGCGCTTCATTGGATTCCTGGCGATGCGCTCGATCAGAGGCTTGCGGCCGACCAGCAGGCCTGCCTGAGGGCCGCCCAGCAGCTTGTCGCCCGAGAAGGTCACCACGTCGATGCCGGCCTCGATGGCCTCGCGCGCCGTCGGCTCGTGCGGCAGCCCCCAAGTCTCGAGATCAACCAGTGTACCGCTGCCGAGATCTTCGATCACCGGCAGGCCGCGGCCGTGAGCAAGCGGGACCAGCTCCGCCGCACTCACCGACTTGGTGAAACCCTGCACCGCATAGTTCGACGGATGCACCTTCATGATCGCGGCCGTCTCGGGCCCGATCGCCGCTTCATAGTCCTTGAGGTGCGTGCGGTTGGTCGTGCCGACCTCGACCAGTCGGCAACCGGCGCGCGCCATGATGTCGGGAATGCGAAAAGCTCCGCCGATCTCGATCAGCTCTCCGCGCGAAACGATCACTTCCTTGCCCGCTGCGAGGGCCGCCAGTGCCAGCAGAACGGCGCCGGCATTGTTATTGACCGCGGTGGCCGCCTCAGCGCCGGTCAGCCGGCCGAGCCAGGGCGCTACATGATCGTCTCGTTCGCCGCGACCGCCGTCCGCCAGGTCGTATTCGAGCGAAGTCGGCGAGCGCATTGCTTCTACGGCGGCGGCGATTGCCTCTTCGGCCATCAGTGCGCGGCCAAGATTGGTGTGCAGCACCGTGCCGGTGAGATTGAAGACGCGCCGCTGCGATGGTTCGACAAGCGGCGCCAGGCGGTTTGCGCACCACAGCGCGCAGGTCGCCTCGTCGGCGATCTCCGGCGTACCGCGCTTCGCCTCGACCCAGGCCCGCAGGGCCTCGACCAGCAGCTTGTGCCCCGCGCGCTCCCGAAGGGTGTGCAGAGCCGGCCAGGCGGCCATGCGGTCGATGGACGGCGGACGAACGACTACGGGTTTCGCAGGGGCGCCTTCGGCGCGGTCGGCACGCGACACAGCTCATTCTCCAAGGCGTATTTTGCGCCCGTAGGATGGCGCAGCCCGAGCGGCGGCGCAAAGCCTGTTTGGGCGGGTGCGAAACGCCTTACTGAACCGCTGCGACGGCGGTGCCGACCCGGACCAGGACCAGCACGGCGGAGGCCGACAGGCCGATCATGAAGGCATAGCGGATGGATGTGCCGCCGGCATCATCGGCCAGCAACGAACGAACGAGCGCGAAAGCACGAGCAAAAGCGGTCATGTGACTTCCCCAAGTCTTGATCCCGCCGGCCGAGGCGAACCCCTAAGTCCTCTTCGGCCGACACCCTCGCCCGGTCGAAGCCGGGCAAACCCACACTGAACTCCGCGACTGCCGGGACCCCTCCCGTCCGTCGCAAGCGAGGATATAGGCCGATCCGCCGTATCTTTGGTGTCAGGCTGGCGGGGCTTTTGTTTCAGTTATGTCGGCCCAGGTATCCCGGGCACCCGACAGGG
>CAWUOG010000313.1:0-3941 GCA_963923875.1 uncultured Alphaproteobacteria bacterium | reverse complement strand
GCCAAAGGTCACCTGAAGGGCTTCCGGCACGCCGCCGGCGGCCAGCTCGTGCAGGCGACCGATCAATATGTCGGGGCCCGCAATGCCACCATCGTCCTTCACGACAACGATGGCGTGCGCGCCACCATGACGGCGCACTGGCTGCTGCAGATGAACTGGCGTGAAACCTACATCCTCGACCACACGCCAGCGGCTTCCGAGCTCACGACCGTGGCTGAGCCGCGCTTTCCTCGAGGCTTCAGAATGCCGTCCCCGGCCACGGTTTCGCCGAAGGAGGTTGGCGCCGATTGCCTCGTGATCGATCTCGACACCAGCCTGCGCTACCGCGATGGCCACATTCCGGGAGCCTGGTTCGCGGTGCGCGCCAACCTCGCGAAGACGTTGCCGGAAATGATGGCGAAGCAGGCCGGCGCCAAGCGCGTGGTGCTTGTCTCGCCCGACGGCGAGATCGCCGCTCTTGCCGCGCCCGAGGTGCAGGATCTTGCGGGCAAGCTGCCGGTGGCCGTGCTGGCCGGCGGCATGAAAGCGTGGCGCGACGCGGGCCTCGCTGTGGAGAACGGCCACACGCGGATGGCCGATCCGCCGACCGACGTGTGGTACCGGCCTTATGACTTCAAAGAGAATATCGAGGCCGCGATGCGCCAGTACCTCGACTGGGAAGTCGACCTGGTGCCGCAGGTGAAGCGCGACGGCGATGCCAGATTCTCGGTCCTCAAACGCTAAGCATTTGATGGAAAAGGAAAAACAGGAACACGAGCGCGACCCGGCCGGCGATAGGCGCCGGGTCGACGACCTGCAGGCCCGCCTCAGGGCCGCTCGCGACGCGGCCCCCAAAATGGCGTCGGATAGGCCTACGGGAAGCGGAATGTCGCACCGCCAGACTGGCGTTGCCTATCGTGTTTTGGTGGATATGATCGCGGGCCTTTTGGTCGGGGGGTTCCTGGGCTATTGGCTCGACCGCTGGTTGGGCTCTCACCCGTATTCCCTGATCGTGGGCCTGCTCGTGGGGTTCGCTGCCGGCGTGAACAATGCCTGGCGCGCGATACGGGTCTACACGGCGCAAGCCGAGGGCGATGAGACCAATCGCCTGCCGTAGGCCGGGGGATCGGGCAGTGTGTGGGCGTTCGAAGGAGTGGGGATCAGATGCATAGCCCGATGGAGCAATTCGAGATCAAGCGGTTGATCTCGTTCCATATCGGCTCGCTTGACGCGTCCTACACCAATTCCGCCCTCTGGATGACGATCGCCGTCATCGTCGCTTTCCTGCTGTTCGTCGTCGGTGTGCGCCAGCGGGCGCTGGTGCCGGGCCGTCTGCAGTCGGTCGCCGAACTGGGCTACGAGTTCATCGCCGGCATGGTTCGCGACAACGTCGGTAGCGCGGGCAAGAAGTACTTCCCGTTCGTCCTGACGCTGTTCATCTTCATCCTGCTCTGCAACCTGCTCGGCCTGGTCCCCTACTCATTCACGCCGACCAGCCACATCATCGTGACCTTCGCGATGGCCGCCGTGGTGTTCGTCGGCGTCACCGTCATCGGCTTCGTCAAGCACGGCGCCCACTTCCTGTCCTTCTTCGTGCCCCAGGGCGTGCCGTTCGCGCTGCTGCTCCTGCTGGTGCCGATCGAGATCATTTCCTACTTCGTGCGGCCGTTCAGCCTCTCGATCCGTCTGTTCGCCAACATGCTGGCGGGCCACACCATGCTGAAGGTGTTCGGCGGCTTCGTGGTGATGCTGGGCGTGCTGGCCGGCTGGGCGCCGCTCGCCTTCCTGGTCGCCTTCACCGGCCTCGAACTGCTGATCGCATTCCTGCAGGCCTACGTCTTCGCGATCCTGACCTGCCTCTATCTCAACGACGCGATCCACCTGCATCACTGACGTCATCTGCATCACTAACGAAAGGACAGATCAATGACTCCCGCAGCAGCCAAGCTCATCGGCGCCGGCCTCGCCACCATCGCCCTCGCCGGCGTGGGCATCGGCATCGGCAACATCTTCGGCAGCTTCGTCTCGGGCGCCCTGCGCAACCCGGAAGCCGCTCCCCGCGTGTTCGGCAACGTGCTCCTGGGCTTCGCGCTCACGGAAGCCGTGGCGCTGTTCGCGCTGGTCATCGCCTTCATGATCCTGTTCGTGTTCTAAGCCCGAAGGCTTGGAAAACGTCGATCATGCGTAAACCGGTCTACAGCACGCTGGCGGGCCTCTTGGTCCTCGGCGCAAGCGGCGCGGCATCTGCCGAAGGCAGCGGCATGCCGCAGCTCAACTTCCACGACTTCGCCCCCCAGGTCGTCTGGTTGGTGATCACTTTCGTGGTGCTGTACCTGGTGATGTCCAAGCTCGCCGTTCCGGCGATCTCCGACACGCTGGAGAAGCGCCAGGCCAAGATCCAGGGCGACCTGGACGCGGCCGAGAAGGCGAGCGAAGACACGCGCGCACTGGTCGCCGCGTACGAGAAGCGCCTGGCCGACGCGCGCGAGGAAGCGCGTCGCCTGCAGCGCGACCGGGCGGAGGCCGACAGCGCCGCCGCCACGGCCCGTCTGGCCGAGCTCGGCCAGAAGCTGGGTGCGCAGATCGACGAAGCCGAGAAGCGCATCGCCGGACAGCGGGCGCAGGTCATGGAAGGCATCGAGCAGATGGCCGGCGACATCGCCGCCGACGTCTATGCCAAGCTTGCCGGCCAGTCGGCCGACCGCGGCGCCCTGGGCGCCAAGGTCGCCGCGGTGGCCAAGGGAGCACGCTGATGTCCAACCTCCTGTTCGGTGCGGCCTGGGCCGCCGACAAGGCCGCCCAGAACGCCGTCGAGGGCAAGGATCACGGGTTCCTCTCGGATCCCGCGACCTGGGTTGCCGTCTCGTTCGTCCTGTTCTTCGTCCTGCTCGGCAAGATCCTGTGGACCAAGATCACCGAGATGCTCGACAAGCGCTCGGGTGCCATCGCCCGTTCGCTCGCCGACGCCGAGCGGCTGCGCGCCGAGGCTCTCAAGGCCAAGGCCGACGCCGAAAAGACGCTGGCCCAGGCCACTGCCGAGGCCGAAGCCATTCTGGTTCATGCCCGCGAGGAAGTGAGCCGCATGCAGGCCCGCGCCGCGCAGAGCCTGACCAACGCCGTGGCGCTGCGCGAGCAGCAGGCACTGGACCGCATCGCGCAGTCCGAGGCCGCCGCCGCCAAGCAGGTCCGCGACACGGCCGTCGACATCGCCCTGACCGCCACTCGCACGCTGCTGCGCGAGCAGGTCGGCTCGGGCCGCGCCGAGGCGCTGGTCAACGACGCGATCGCCGAGATCCCGAAGCGTCTGCACTGAGCTTTCTGCATCGAGATCGCCCGCACAAAACCAATCGCGGGCTACCTATGGCCCCCGTCGCAAGACGGGGGTTTTCTTTTGCCGGTTACCTGGTCCGATACTTCGTCGGAATGCGCTGCAGGTCCTGGATCAGGCCGGGCGGCAGGTCGGACGGCTTGCTCGAGCTGGCGCTGGCGCTGATCGAATCGACCAGCCCGCCGAACCGCTCGGTGACGGCCTTCTCGAGCTGATCGTGCCGCCCGACCGCGGAGAAGAGATGGACGACGTCGTCGGAGACCTCGCCCGCGATCTTGTCCCACTGTCCGGCCTTGGTCATGGCGTTGAGCTTGCGACCGAGATCGCCCAGCCCGTGCACCTCGAAAACCGGCCAGTAGGCCGGCGTCGAGCCGTAGAAGGCCACACGGTAGCGCACCCAGTCGAACAGCTTCTGCACCGCCTCGTCGTCCTTGCCGGTGACGACGAAGCCACCGCCGGTGATCTCGAAATCCTCGCGCTTGCGGCCCGACTTGGCGAGCCCGGCCTCGAGGATCGGCTGGATCGCCTGCTCGAGATATTTGCGTGTGCAGAAGACGTGGAGCTTGGCGCTGTCGCATTCCTCGGCCGCGACCTTCAGCATCGCGGGGCCGACCGCGGCGAGGCCGATACGCGG
>CAWUOG010000312.1:0-3943 GCA_963923875.1 uncultured Alphaproteobacteria bacterium | reverse complement strand
TGAAGTCGCTCGACAGGGCGAGGTCGGGCCGCGCCGCGCGAAGGCGATCGACGATTCCGAGGAAGAAATCCCGACCGTGGCGCCGGTTCATCGCCTCGAGAATGCGGTCCGATCCGGACTGCACCGGCAAATGAAGGTACGGCATCAGCGCCGGCACATCGCCATGTGCGGCGATCAGATCGTCGTCCATGTCGCGCGGATGCGAAGTCGTGTAGCGAATGCGCGCCACACCTTCGATATCGGCGATCTCGCGCACCAGCCGCGCGAGTGACCAGGTCGAACCATCGGAGGCTTCGCCGTGATACGCGTTGACGTTCTGGCCCAGCAGCGTGAGCTCGATGGCGCCGTTGGCCACCAGCTGGCGCGCTTCGGCGAGCACCGCCGACGGCGGCCGCGAATACTCGGCACCGCGGGTATAGGGTACGACGCAAAAGGTGCAGAACTTGTCACAGCCTTCCTGGATCGACAAAAAGGCCGAACCGCCACGCACGCCCTGGGGCTGCGGCAGATGATCGAACTTGCTCTCGGCCGGGAACTCGGTGTCGAGCACGCCTGCGCCGGGCAGCCGCTTGCCGGCCCTGCGGATGGCCGCCTTGCGCTCGGCTTCGGCCAGCAGTTCGGGCAGGCGATGATAGGCCTGCGGGCCGACCACGATGTCGACCGCGGGCTGGCGTTTCATGATCTCCTCGCCTTCGGCCTGGGCGACGCAGCCCGCGACGGCGATGGTGAGGTCGCGGCCATCGGCGCGGCGCAGCTGCTTCTCGTCCCGCAGCCGTCCGAGCTCGGAGTAGACCTTTTCCGAAGCGTGTTCGCGGATATGGCAGGTGTTCAACACAACCAGATCTGCCTGCTCCGGCGCCGGCGCCAGGGCATAGCCGAGCGGCCGCAGGACGTCGGCCATGCGGTCCGAATCGTAGACGTTCATCTGGCACCCGTAGGTGCGGATGAACACGCGCTTGCGCTTGCCGTCTGTCGGGACGGTAGTCATCGGTCTCCGTTGCTGGAACGGCGGGTTTCTATCATTCGGGGCCGGCAGGGTCGAGGGCCGCCGCCCGCGCATCCGAGGGGGATGAAGGCCCTATTGGCACCGTATCAAGAACGGGAAGTGGGCAAGGCACCGGGGTCAAACCAATGTTCGCAAGTCTCGGGTTCAGGGACGTCGTCGTCGTCGGGTGCTGCGTCGCCGTCTTTGCCGTGGCCCTCGTCCAGACTGCCGAAAAGGCGCATCGCCTCGAACCGCACCGTGCGGCCGAACCGCCCTTTGCCCGGATGGCCAATGCGCTCGATGTGTCGACGGAGCGGCTGGATCGGGCCTTCCGCATCGTCGGACCGCCGTCCCGGACCCCCTTCCTGCCGCCGTCCGACCAGCAATTTTCCGCGCACTCCCTGAAAGTGGCGGCCGAATTGGGCTTGCCCGCCGATCGGGTCCGCGCCGTGCTGCAGACCTTCAGACCGCCGCTGCGCTGACGGCCACCTCAACGACGCCAGACCGGCGGCCGCTTCTCCAGGAACGAGGTCACACCCTCGGCGAAGTCCGGCGTATCGGCGAGCGCCGCCACGGCGTCCATCTCGTACGCCATGCCGTCCTCGAAGGTCATGCCGCCGCCCAGGGTGACGGTGCGCCGGATCGCGGCCAGCGCCGCCGGCGACTTGGCCGCCAGTTCCTCGCCATAGGCCTGCACCCGTGTCCTGAGCCGGGCAGGCTCGACCACTTCATCCACCAAACCCCACGACAACGCTTCGGTGGCCGGCACCAGGGCGCCGTCGTAGAGATATCGAATGGCGCGCGGCCGGCCGATCAGGCGGGCCAACAGCTGTGTGGTGGCGATCGGCGGAATGAAGCCGATGCGGATCTCGGGCTGGCCGAGCCGGGCATCCGAAGCCGCGAAGCGCACGTCGCAATGAAGCGTCATCTCCAGCCCGCCGCCCACCGCGGTGCCGTTGATCGCGCCGAGCAGCGGCTTGGGTGAGCCGCGCAGCAGGCGCACGATCTCGTGGCAGCGCCGGGTCCAGGCGCGCGCGCCGTCGGCCTTCATGCCGCGGAAGACATTTATGTCTGCCCCGGCGCTGAAATACTTCTCAACCGCCGACGCCAGCACCAGCACGCGCACCTCGGACGCGGTCAGCGCGGTCACGATGGCGTCATGCGTCTCGTCGACCATTTCACGGGTGAAGGCATTCACCGGCGGGCGATTGAATTCCAGCCATCCGACATGGCGTTCGATGGCGAAGCGGACGGACTGCGCCATGCAGCGCTAGCCAGCCGCGGCCTCGAGCGGCGGCAGCAGTTCGGGTCGTCCCGAATTCGCCGACTGAACGCCCGCCGAGACCTGGCGGAAGCAGAATTCGGCAAGCTTCTTGCGGTCGCCGAACTTGTCGATGTCGACCGGGGGGAAGAAGGTCACGACCGCCTCGGTCTCGCCCAGGCAAGTCATCTGCCAGAGGTGCGGTACCAGATCGAGGTCGCCGAACCAGGCGAACAGCGGCCGCCAAAAACGCCCGAGCGGGATGCCGTCGAGCTTGGTGTAGGAGATCGCCACCGGTTGCACGACGATCGGCTTGTCGTTGCGGCGCAGCTGCGCCACGCCGAACAGGGCGCTGCGGAAGGGCAGCACCCGCGTGCCGTCGCTGCTGGTACCCTCGGGAAACAGCATCAGGTTGTCGCCGGTGTTCAGCCTGCGCATCATCTCGTCGCGGCTCGAACTCGTCTTGCCAGAACTGCGTTCGATGAAGATCGTTCGCTGCGCCTTGGCGAGCGTCGAGAAGAATGGCCAGGTCGCGACCTCCGCCTTGGCGACGAAGCTGCCCGGCACAAGCCCGCCCAGCACTTCGATATCGAGATAGGAGACGTGATTGCAGACGAACAAGGTCGGCGTCACGTCGGACTGCCGGCCGTTCACACGCACCTTGATGCCGAGGATGACGCAAACCAGGCGATGGTAACCGACCGGCATCCAGCGGATGATCGGCGTGATCCTGAGCGCCAGCGCCAGGAAATAGAACGGCAGCAGGACGAGCGTCAGCGAGACGTAGCAGGTCAGCCGGAAGATGCCGCGCAGGGGAGAGCCGATCCACATCGTCGCGATCGGCGCGTCAGTCTTTGTCGTGCACGCCGCGTTCGTAGTGCCGCATGTACTTCTCGGTCACCAGTTCCGTCTTGACGATGATGAAGACGTCGGTGGTGTTGAATTCCGAGTCGATAACCGCGCCGTCGCCGACGAAGCCGCCAAGACGCAGGTAACCCTTGATCAGCGGCGGGACACGGGCCATTGCCTTGCGCGTGTCGTACGAACCCGGCTCGAGCATGTCCATCTTCACGTAGCGACTCTCGAGCGCGCGAACGCGGATCTCAGGTGGCGCGAGATGATGGTGGTAGAGATAGCTCATCGCCATCGCGTGCTGCGCCGGATCGGTGCCGGGCAGGCTGGCGCAGCCGAACATCACCTGGATGTTGTAGTGATACGCGTACAGCGCGATACCGCGCCACAGCATCTGCATCGTCGCAGTGTTGCGCGCATCCTTGGCGATGCACGAGCGGCCGAGCTCGAGCACCTCGCCCGGATAGTCGATCATCTTCTGGATGTCGTATTCGGCCGAGGAATAAAAGCGGCCCATCTTTGCCGCGGCGGCGCGGCGGATCAGGCGATAGGTGCCGACGATGCTTTCCGGTCCCTCGCCGCGACGGCGATCGAGCACGAGCAGATGATCGCAGACATTGTCGAACGGATCGAAGTCGCGCTGCCGTGCCGCCACTTCCGGCGACGGGTGCGCCTTCATCTCCTCGTAGAAGATACGGTAACGCAGGGCTTGTGCGGCATCGATCTCGGCCGCCGTTCCGGCCAGCCGTACCTCGAAGTCGCCGGCCACGACCTTGACGATCTCCCGATTGGATATGGGAGGGCCAAGCAGTTCGGCTTCGCCGTCAGCACGGTCAATGCGCATG
>CAWUOG010000311.1:0-3957 GCA_963923875.1 uncultured Alphaproteobacteria bacterium | reverse complement strand
TTGGCATGGAACATCGGCACGACCGGCAGCACGGTGGTGTCGGGGTTCATCGGGATGACCGCGCCATTCGACGACATCATCGCGTGGAGAACGGTCGAGCGGTGCGAGTAGAGAACACCCTTCGGGTTGCCGGTGGTGCCCGAGGTGTAGCAGAGCGAGGAGGCGGTCTTCTCGTCGAAGTCCGGCCACCTGAGCGTGCCCGGCTTGCCCGCGATCAGCTCCTCGTAGCACAGCAGGTTCGGGATCTTGCTGCTGGCGGGCATGTGGGCGCGGTCGGTCATGACCACGACATGCTTCACGGTCTTGAGATGCGGGAACACACCCTCGACGATCGGCAGCAGGTTGAGGTCGACGAAGATGATCTGGTCTTCGGCATGATTGGCGATGTAGGCGACGTGGTCGGGCGCCAGGCGCGGGTTGATCGTGTGCAGCACGGCGCCGAGGCCCGAGATGCCGAAATAGAGCTCGAAATGACGGTGCGTGTTCCAGGCCAGGGTGCCGATGCGGTCGCCGAGCTTGATGCCCAGGCCCTGCAGCGCCTCGGCCACCTGCTTGGCGCGCTTGGCCGCGTCCTTGTAGCCGTAGCGGTGGATCGGACCTTCGACGGTGCGGGTGACGATCTCGACGTCGGGATAGTAGGACGCCGCGAATTCGATCATCGACGAAATCAGCAGCGGGCGGTCTTGCATCAGGCCGAGCATGGCGTTTCCTCTGTTACGCGCGCCGCTCGAGATGAAGGCTTCTGAGTCGTTGGAGCGGCTTCAGGTCAGGTTCTAGCCCGAGACCCTGTCCGCCGGGAAGCGCGACGCGGCCGTCGACGACGGCCAAAACGTCGCCCAGGATGTCCTCCCGCAGCGGATTTGGATTGGCGTCGACCTCCAGCATGCCGGGACCGCGTACCGCGGCCAGGAGATGAAGCGAATGCAACAATCCGATGCCGGCACCAAGATAGTGCGGGCAGAAAGAACGCCCGGCGGCGAGGGCTGCCCGGGCGACGGGCAGGCAGCCGGAATGGCCGCCCCATTTGGCCGCGTCCGGCTGGATAATTCCGAACAGGCCGGACTCGATCCAGTCCTGGAACTGTCCTGCACCGCGCATGTTCTCGCCGGCGGCAAGCGGAGCGGGGGCGATCGCGGCGACCTGCGTCCACTCCGCGGCCGGCCGGTCGGCCATCAGCGGTTCCTCGATCCAGGTCAGCCCGAATTCCGCGAGTTTGGGCAGCACGCGGCAGGCCGTGGCCAGGTCGAAGCCCTGGTTGGCGTCGACCATCAGCCGCTCGCCGTCCCCGAGCTCTTTCGCCACGGGCCGCAGCGAGCCGAGATCGGTCTCCTCGCCGAAGCCGACCTTTATCTTGTAGGCGCGGTAGCCCGCCTCGCGCATGCGTCCGACCGTGTCGTAGGCCGCACGTCCCGGATTGAGGCCGGAGGCGTAAACCGGCACCGGCGAATCATCGTTGCCACCAAGCGCACGCCACAGCGGCAGGCCGCGCTTGCGGGCGCGCAGGTCATGGATCGCGAGATCGAGGCCCGCCAGCGCGGCGGAGAAGGCGCCGGCGTCGCCGCTCTGCACCCGCAGGACATGCAGCGCCCGCTCGAGTTCGCCCCACAGCGCCACCGGATTGTCGAGCGGCTTGCCGAGCGCCCGCGCCGCCACGATGTCGGCGAAGATCAGCGCACGATGTTCGGCGGCGGCGTTGGGGAAGTTGCACCAGATTTCGCCCCAGCCGCGCGCACCGTCGGAATCTTCGGCCTTCACGAACACCGCTGCGCGCTCGGTCATGGTGCCGAACGAGGTGCGCACCGGATCCTTGATCGGCACGCGAAAGACATGCGCCTCGACGCGCGCGAGAGTGGAGATCATTCCGCGGCCTGCTGGTCGGCGAGCAGGTCGTAGGTCCGCTTCTGATATTCGATCATGTAGTCGGTGTAATAGGTCGTCGGATATTTCGGCGGCCGGTCGGGGCCGACGGTGGTCGGCACGGCGGCGATCGGCCAGTCGATGTTGGCGTCACAGAAGAAGGCCAGGGCGTAGCGCTCGCCGCCTGAGCGGTTGATCGCGCGGTGCGGCGTGGCGAGGAACGTGTCGTTGGTCCAGCGCCGCATCAGTTGTCCGCCATTCACGACATAGGCGCCGGGAATCGCCGGCGCGTCGAGCCAGCTGCCATCCTGGCGGCGGATCGACAGGCCGGGCACGGTGTTGGGCGCGAGCAAGGTCAGGAAACTTGTGTCGGTGTGCGGCGCGATGCCGAACTCGTCGTCGAGCGCCGCCGGCTGGTTGGGATAATGCGTCATGCGCAGCTTGTACTGGCAGTCGCGGAAGGCTTGGTCGAAATAGGCAGCAGGCAGGCCGAGCGCCCGCGCGTAGAGCGGCATCAGCTTCTGGACCAGCCGTTCCATCGTGTCGCAATAGGCGGCCACGGTCTCGCGAAAGCCCGGAAGATCCTTCGGCCAGCGGTTGGCGCTGCGGAAGCGGCGGTCGGCGACGACCTCGGGATGGTCGTCCGCCATGTCGCGGGCGACGAAGAACGCCTCGTTGAGATTGGGCTTGGTCACGGTCTGCACGACGGAGGTGCGCAGGGTGTCGCCTTTCATCGGCAGGTACCCGACATTGTGCCTGTCGATGCGCACCGCCATCTTGATGTCGAGCGGCAGGGCGTGGAAGCGCGCGGCCTGTTCGTAGGCGGACTGAATCTGGCCGGCGGGCACGCCGTGCCCGGTGATGTAGTAGAAGCCGATCTCGGTCAGTGCCGTCCTGAGCTTCTGCGCGGCCGTCTCCGCCGCGCCGGGCTTGCCCGCCAGATAGTCGGCGAGGTCGATGACCGGAATGTCGCCTGGCGTGCTCACGGCATTCAGTCGGCCGCCTGCTGGTCGGCGTTCAGCACGTCGTAGTTCCGCTTCTGATACCAGGTCATGTAGTCGGTGTAGTACGTCGTCGGATATTTCGGCGGCCTGTCCGGCCCGACGGTGGTCGGCACGGCGGCGACCGGCCAGTCGATGTTGCTGTCACAGAAGAACGGGATGGCGTAGCGCTCGCCGCCGCTCTGGTTGATGGCACGGTGCGGCGTCGCCAGGAACAGGTCGTTGGTCCAGCGCTGCAGCATCTGCCCGCCGTTCACGACATAGGCGTCGGGGATCGCCGGCGCCTGGATCCAGCGGCCGCTCTGCGTGCGGATGGACAGGCCTGGCACGTCGTTGGGCGCGAGCAGCGTGAGGAAGCTGGTGTCGGTGTGCGGCGCCAGGCCGAACTCGTCCGACACCGGCCCGTCCTGGTGCGGGTAGTGGGTCATGCGCAGCGAGAATTGCGGTTCCCGGAACGGCTCGTCGAAATAGGTCGCCGGCAGGTCGAGGGCGCGGGCATAGATCCGCACCAGCTTCTGCACCAGCCGCTCCATCGTGTCGGCATAGCCCGTGATCACTTCCTTGAAGCCGGGCAGTCCCTCGGGCCAGCGGTTGGCGCCGCGGAAGCGCCGGTCGGCCAGCACGTCGGGATGGTCGGCGGGCAGCTCCTTCTTGATGAAGAAGGCCTCGTTGAGGTTGGGCTTGGTGCCGGCCTGTACCGTCGAGGTGCGCAGCGTATTGCCGCGCATCGGCAGGTAGCCGGTGTTGTGATGATTGAGCTTCAGCGCCAGCTTGTTTTCCATCGGCTGGGCGTGGAATCGCTTCACCTGGTCGAACACCGACGCGATCTGCTCACGCGGCACGCCGTGATTGACGATGAAGTAGAAGCCGATCTCGGTCAGGGCGTGGCGCAGTTCTGTCGCCGCGCGATCCAGTGCACCAGGCTCTCCCTTGAGATAGGGCCCGAGATCGATGACGGGGATCATCTCCGTCGGCATGGCGAGCTCCTTCCCGGCGAGCTGCAAATTTGCATCGACCGGAACGATAATGCCGCCGCGGCCGTGAGGTCCAGCCGCAACGGCATGCAGCGCGCGAATTGCTCCGCTGTTTCGCGAAGTGG
>CAWUOG010000310.1:0-3969 GCA_963923875.1 uncultured Alphaproteobacteria bacterium | reverse complement strand
GCCTTGGCGCGCAGTTCGGCCAGGCGCTTGCGGATCGCCTCGCCGTCGGGTCGCTCGAACGCCGCCTTCTGGTGGTCGAAGTCGAGCAGGAACGAGTTGCCGAGGATCTTCACGATGTCGGTCTGCGTCAGCAGACGGACGCGCACCGGGAAGTCGGTCGAGACGTCCGAGAGGCCGAGCCCGAAGCGCGTCACCAGGCCGGTCGATTCGCGATTGCCTGGCGGGTTGATCTCGCGCAGGAAGTCGTAGGTGCCGTCGGCGAAGCGCGCCTGCAGCGGCCGGCCGTCGCGGCTGGCCAGGATCGAGACGAGGTAGGACTTGCCGGCCTGGCTGGGGCCGAACACGCCGACGCACATGCGCCGGCGGGCGGCGCGCGCGAGCTTGCGGCTCTGGTTGCGAACCTTCTGCAGCTCGCTGACCAGCGACGGCGCCTGCTGCGCCACGGTCGGCGACTGCTGGGCGGCGCCCTTCAGCCAGGCGACGCCCTCGCTCGCGGCGACGGCGAGCGCCTCGCAATCCTGGGCCAGCTTGAGATCGACGGTGTCCATGACCGGGTCAGCCTGTCTTGAGCATGCCGGTGTCGAGCCAGTAGCCCTCTCGACGCGGCAGGGTTTGCAGTCGGAGCGTCAGGCGGTCGAGCGCCACGGCGCGACCGTCGCGGTTGGTGACCTGGCGCAGGCGGAAGCGCTCGACGTCGCCCGAGTCCTTGTCCTTGGGCTTGACCCGCGCCAGGGCGATGCGGAACGGCACCTCGCGCGCGTGGCGCTCGGCATATTCGGGCTTGGCGAATTCCAGCGCATAGAGCCGCGCCGCCGGCCAGCGGACGAGGTCGAGCTGGCGGGCGCCGAGCCACATCGGCCCCCGGAACTCGAAGGCGACCTCGGGCAGCTCGTATTCGCGGTTGTCGAGATCGACGTCGCTGTAGACGAGGTCTTCCTTCTGCAGCCGGCCGCCGCCGTCGAGCTTGCCAATGTACCTGGCGATGCTTCGGGAGCGCAGCAGATCCGAGCGGAAGGAGAAATCCGGAAGCTGCGACTGGGCGAGTGCCGCGATCATGGCACCGACCGCGACGGTGGTCTTGGGATCCTCGACCCTGAGGCGCGCGTCGCGGAACGGATACCAGGCGCCGACGCGATACTCGTGCAGCGCGATCACGCGCTCCGGCGGCAGCGGCAGCAGCTCCATCAGCAACGCGCGGATGCCGGGCAGGCGCGAGGGCCGGCCCGAGAGCAGCAGCACGTCGCAATCGTAGGCGTGAACGATCTCGGCGAGCGGGGCCAGCACGCGGCCCATCTCGGCGCGCACCGTCTTGTCGAGCATCGGCAGGTCGACCGGGAACACGGTGTCGCGCAGGTCGAAGTCCTTCGCGCCGCGCTTGCGGGCAGCGTCGTTGACGAACTGCACGACCTCGGCCGACGGCTTGGCGCCGCCGGGGAAGAAGGAGTCGTAGGGGCGAGGCTCGCCCGACACCGCGCCGGAGGCGGGATCGTAGGCCTCGGCCGCACGCATGAATTCGAGCGCAATCGGATGGGCGATCTGCAGCGCGAACTGCTGGCGCAGGTTGCGCTGGATCACGTCCTCGCCGCCGCGGTCGCCGCCCACCAGCTCGGCCATCAGGTCGGCCGGGTTGGAGATGCCGGCCGTGCGCAGCGCCGCCTCGATCGGCGGCAGGACGTGGCCCTGCACGACGCGCAGGAGGATGTCGTCGCCGGCGACGCTGAAGCCTTCGCGGAAGCGCTGCTCGGGGAACAGCGTCACCGACGTGCCGGCGCCTTCCAGGCGGTACGAATTGATGATCAGGTCGGTGGTGCCGCCACCGACGTCGATGCTGGCGATCTTGAGCGTGCCGTCGCCGGTCTGGCCGCGCGGCTTGCGTGCGATCTGGAAGAAGCGCCGGGCGTCGCCGCCGAAATTGCGCGCCACCTCGGTGTAGAGATAGACCAGCTGCGTGCACGAGGCCTCGTCCCAGTCGGTCAGCACGCGCGGGGCAGGGGCGGCGGCATCGTCGAGCTTCCAGCCCATCATCATCCAGACGAGGTCGCGCGCGGCCTCGGCGCGCTTGCGGAAGATCAGGCGCTCGGCGAGCGGCATGCCGGTCGGCAGGGTGAGCACGATGCGGCGCAGCCGCCGCGGCATCTCGGCATGGGCGCGCCGGCCGCGCTGCTGCGGCGAGTTCATCAGGGTCAGCGCCTGCAGCAGGATCTCGCTGAGCGAGAAGGTCATGATCGAGGAGCGCGAGTAGAGCGGTTCGAACACCGGCAGGTGATCGGCCGAATCCGCCTCGGGCTCGACCAGGTGCAGCGGCTCGCCCTTCTGGTTGATCAGCTGCGCCATCGGCCCGGCGGCGGCCGGCATGGCCGTCTGGTCCTGGGCATAGGCGATGTTGAAGCGCCACTCGCGCTGCTGCGGTTCCTCGTCCCACAGATAGCGCTTGGGGCTCGACATGCCGGTGTTGCCCTCGGTGCCGCGGCGGCGGGCGGCGAGCCGCGTGGCCTCGGGGCCGACGCGGGTCATGGTCGGCCAGACGAAGGCATCGGCGCGGCCGCCCAGGCGCGACAGGTGGTTCTTGCCGAACCAGGCCTGCGCGAATTCCACGCGCGATTCGAACGGCCGGCTATGCACGCTCTCGGGATGCGAGAGGTCGCGCAACGCCAGCTCGTAGGAATCGTTCAGGTTGACGCCGAGATCGCCCGCCGCCTCGATCAGCAGGCCGCAGGTCCGCGAGTTGCCGACATCGAGCACGAGGTCGACCTCGATCGCGCCGCGGCCCGGGCGCTCGGCGTCGCCGACCAGCTTGATCGGCGGGAAGTGGATCACCTGGGCGAGCAGGCCGAGGAAGGCGAGATAGCGTGCGCTCGCCTCCTGCGGCTTCTGCTTGATGTCGTTCTCGATCTCCTCGACCGTGGCGCGCGGATGGATCTCGCGGAACAGTTCCTCGAGCCACTGATTCATCCAGCCCTGGCGCAGCAGCCAGTGGTTGGCCCGCTGTTGCGGGGCGAGCGCGAACAGCGCGCCGGCGGTGACGTCCTTGGAGGACGGGGCGAGATAGGCGCGGCCTTCGGCCTCGGGGATCAGGCCGGTGTCGAACGCCAGCACCGCACGGTAGCGGTTGCCCTGCTCGTCCCGGAAGCCCTCGCCGTAGCGTGCCTCGAGATCGACCACGCGGATGCGCGCCCAGTCGGCCGGGCCCTCGCGGAACTGGTTGTTGGGCCGCATCTGCAGGAACGGCACGGGTACCCATTTGTCGAGGAACGGCGCCAGCGCGTCCTTGGCGGTGACGACGAGATTGGGCTCGGCGGCGCGGCGGCGGCCGCCCTCGACCACCTCGTACTGGCCGTGCGCTTCGTCGAAGTCGAGCTGCACCAGGTCGTCGACCGATTCGGCCGACTTGGCGTCGTGGAAGCCCCATTCGCGCACGCGCAGCTTCGTGGCATCGAAGCCGAAATCGAGGAACTGGATCCCCGACCGCGCGATCAGCGTCGTCGGACTGGGATAGCTCGGCAGGCGGGCAAGGTCGCTCATGTCATCTGGATGTTGCTGGGTTTCAGTCTAGGCAGTCAGCGGCCGATCTGCACGTTGTAGCTGCGCTGGTCGCCGGGCTGGCTGCCCCTGCACTGCGCCGTGCCGTCGGTGCCGACTTCGCAGTTCACCGTGTTGCGCGCGTAGGTTTTGCCGTCGCTGCATTTCGGATTGGCCTTCTCCTCGATCACCAGCTTGCCCGCATCCCAGCGCGCCTCGGCCGGGGCCTCGCAGGTGGCGCCGTTCTTCTGCACGAAGCTCACCTTGCCCTTGCCCTTGTCGTCGAGCGTGTAGTTCGGGCGGATGTCGTTCTCGCCGGTCGCGGTGGCGAGCCCGGTCCGCGAGCGCCAGTCGCCCTTCAGGAATCCGAGATCCTGGTTCTGCTTGGCTTCGGGCGGGACGACCATCGGCTTCGGCTCGTCCTTCTGGGCTTCCTTCGGCCCATCCTTG
>CAWUOG010000309.1:0-3980 GCA_963923875.1 uncultured Alphaproteobacteria bacterium | reverse complement strand
AATGAACATCTCCGCGCGGCCGCGGGCGACTGGTGGGTCGGCCAGAGAGTCAGTCGCGGCGTCGACGCCGTGGGCGACGAGGGCTGGGAACATACCGGTCCGAACGTGGTCATCGAGGTCCTGCCGCTGCCCTTCGCCAAACGCGCCAGGCTCTACCGCGACGGCGCTGAAGTTTTCACCACGACGACGCGCCGCATTGCCCCGTCGATGCTGTCGCCGCGCGCCAAGACGCACAACTATCTCAACATGATCATGGCCGAGAAGCCCGTGAAGGCGCTCAACCCCGACGCCTGGCCGCTGCTGCTCGACGAGAACGGCAACCTGGCCGAGGGACTGGGCTCAAACATCTTCATCGTGCGCGAGGGCGAGTTGTTCACGCCGTCGGAGCGCTACGTGCTGCCCGGCGTCAGCCGGCAGATGACCATGGACATGGCGAAAAAGATCGGCCTGAAGTGCACGGTCGGCGACATCGACATGTTCGACGCCGCCAATGCGGAGGAAATGTTCCTGACCTCGACAAGCCTTTGCATCTTGCCGGTCAGGAGCTTCAACGGAGCACCTGTCGCCGACGGGAAGACTCCGGGACCGATCACCAGGAAGCTGATCGACGCCTATTCGAAGGACGTGGGCTGCGACTTCGTCGGCCAGTACCTGAAGTTCCTGAAGTAGCTGGCCGCTGGTCGGGTTCTACTCGAACTCGACCAGGTCCGCACCTTCGGAGACCTGCTCGCCCACGGCATAGCGGACGGACTTTATCTTTCCGTCCGCCGGGGCGGCCAACGTGTGCTCCATCTTCATGGCTTCCAGCACCAGCAATGGCTGTCCCTTGCTGACGCCGTCGCCTGCCTTGACCTTGAGATCGATGATCTTGCCTGGCAGGGGGGAGCGCACCGAGCCCTCGCCCACGGCCGACGCCTCGTATTGCGTGACGTCGAGCGGGTCGACCAGTCGCAACCGCCGGCTGCCGCCATCGGCAAACAATACATATTCGATGCCCCCGTCCGGCAGGACGCGCCGCACCGCCGAGGCCGTGAACGTGTCGCCGGCCAACCAGATCGCCAGCCGGCCGTCGCCGCCCTGACGGACGCTCGCTTCCTGGATACCTCCCGGCAGTTCGAGCTGGAGACGCCCGGTGCGCGGCCGGCGCACGATGACGGCGACCTCCCGATCGCCGTCCCGCCAGCGCACCTCGTCGTGGCCGGTCTCGAGCAGGCGAAAGCCGTTCTTCTGATCCCACGGATCGGACGAGGCCGGCGTCCATTCGGCGATGCGGGCCAGCGTCGCGACCGCGAAGTCGCGGTCGCTCGCTGCGGCCGCCTTGGCGAACAGCGTCTCGCGATGGCGTTCGATGAAGCCGGTATCGACCTCGCCGCCGACGAAAGCGGGGTGAGCGCACAGCGCCTTCAGGAGTGCGGCATTCGTGGTAACGCCGACCACCTCGGTCTCCCCCATCAGCGCCGCCATGCGCCGCATCGCCGAGGTGCGGTCACGGTCATGCACGATCACCTTGGCGATCATCGGGTCGTAGAACGGGGTCACCGTGTCGCCTTCGCGCACGCCGGTGTCGACACGCACGTGTGTGCCTTCGTCCGGCAGGCGCAAATGCACCAGCTTGCCGGTCGACGGCAAGAAATTGCGGTTGGGGTCCTCGGCGTAGAGGCGAACTTCAACGGCATGACCGTCGATGCGCAGCTGCTCCTGTGAGAGCGGCAGCTTGCCGCCGGCCGCCACCCGAAGCTGCCACTCGACGAGGTCCTGACCCGTGATCGCCTCGGTCACGGGATGCTCGACCTGCAGGCGGGTGTTCATCTCCATGAAATAGAAGCTGCCGTCCTGGTTGGCGATGAACTCGACGGTCCCCGCGCCGACATAGCCGATCGCTTTGGCCGCTGCGACGGCGGCCTCGCCCATCTGCTTGCGGCGCGCCGGATCCATGTTGGGCGCCGGTGCCTCCTCGATCACTTTCTGATGCCGGCGCTGGATCGAGCAGTCGCGCTCGAACAGATAGACGCAGCCGCCATGGCTGTCGGCGAAGACCTGGATCTCGATATGGCGCGGCCTGGAGAGGTATTTCTCGACGAGCACGTGATCGTCGGCAAACGACGCCTTGGCCTCGCGCTTGGCGCCTTCCAGCGCATCCTTGAACTTTTCCGCGGTTTCGACCACGCGCATGCCCTTGCCGCCGCCGCCGGCCGAAGCCTTGATCAGCACCGGAAAGCCGATGCGCTCGGCCTCCTTCGCCAGCAGATCGGGCGACTGGTCGTCACCGTGATAGCCCGGCACCAGCGGCACCTTGGCTTTTTCCATGATCTTCTTGGCTTCGCTCTTGGATCCCATGGCGCGAATCGCGGAAGGCGGCGGTCCGATGAACACCACGCCTGCCCTGGCACAGGCATCGGCGAAGCCGGCATTCTCCGAAAGAAAGCCATATCCCGGATGGATTGCCTGCGCGCCCGTCCGCCTGGTCGCATCCAGGATCTTGTCGACCACAAGATAGCTCTCGCGCGCCGCCGAGCCGCCAATGTGAACGGCCTCGTCGGCCATTGCGACATGGCGGGCGCCGGTATCGGCGTCCGAATAGATGGCGACGGTCTTGATGCCGAGCCGCCGCGCGGTCTTGATCACGCGGCAGGCAATCTCGCCGCGATTGGCGATCAGGATCTTTGTGAACATTTCAGACCGCCCATTTCGGCTTTCGCTTGTCGAGGAAGGCCTGCATACCTTCCGACGCATCCGGGGTAACGCACTGGTTGGCGACATGCTCGCCCAGCAGGTCGGCGGCTCTGGCGTCGTGAGGCAAGGCACCGACCTCGGTGATCAGCTTTTTGATCAAGGTCTGGACCGAGGGCGCGCCGAGCTTCAGCTCCGAGGCCAGGGTCGCGACCGTCGCGTCGAGGTCTTCCGATTTCACGACCTGATCGACCAGCCCGATCCGCAGCGCCGTGGCGGAATCGAAAACGCCGCCGTGCATCAGCAACTGCCGCGCCATGCGCGGGCCCACCGCCTGGATCAGAACCGGAATGGCAATCGCGGCAAGCAGCCCGTTGCGCACGGAGGTCAGGCCGAATCTGGCGTTCTCGGCGGCGACGGCAAAGTCACAGGCGAGCATCAAGCCGACACCGCCGCCCACCGTCGCGCCGTGGACCCGGGCGATCGACGGTTTGGGAAAATCATAGATCGCCTGCACCGCTCCCATCATCGCATCGGCGCCGGCATGGCGGGTGATGGCGTCGAGTTCGGGCCAGGTCAAAACCCAGTTGAAATCGCCACCGGCCGAGAAGGCGCGCCCCTGGGCGGACAGCACCATTACCCGAACCGACTCGTCGGCGGCAAAGCCCTCCACCGAGTCGCGAATGGCGCGTGCGGTATCGGCATCGAATGAATTCATCGCATCAGGCCGGTTCAGCCGGAGCGAGGCCACGCCCGCGTCGACGCTGGTCAGGACAGTATCGGACATCGCGGCATCACATCCGGAAGACGCCGAACTTCGACGGCCCGATGGGCGCGTTCATTGCCGCAGACAGCCCCAGCCCCAGCGCCATGCGCGTATCGACGGGGTCCAGGATGCCGTCGTCCCAGATTCGCGCGGTCGCGTAGTAGGGATGACCCTCGCGTTCATACGCCTCGCGCACCGGCTGCTTGAATTTCTCTTCCTCGTCCTTCGCCCAGGTGCCGCCCTTGGCCTCGATGTTATCGCGCCGCACGGTTGCCAGAACCGACGCAGCCTGCTCGCCGCCCATCACCGAGATACGGCTGTTGGGCCACATCCACAGAAATCGCGGGCTGTAGGCCCGACCGCACATGCCGTAGTTGCCGGCGCCATAGCTGCCGCCGACGATCACTGTGAATTTCGGCACCGCGACGGTCGAGACCGCCGTCACCATCTTGGCGCCGTCGCGGGCGATGCCGCCTGCCTCGTATTTGCGGCCGACCATGAACCCCGTGATGTTCTGAAGGAACACGAGCGGAATGCCGCGCTG
>CAWUOG010000308.1:0-3989 GCA_963923875.1 uncultured Alphaproteobacteria bacterium | reverse complement strand
CCGCCCGCCAGAACCGCCTTTTTCATGCCGCCGCTCCCGCAATCGGAGCGCCGCAGGAGCCGCAGAATTTCCAGCCCGGCTGGAGCGGCGTGCCGCATTGACCGCAGAAATGCGCCGGCTCAGCCGCAACCGGCATCGGCGGCAACGTCGCAGTGGACAGCTCGTCAGTCAGGAACTCGACGATCTCCGCCCGTCCGCAGGTCTCGAGACGCAGAATGCCTTCCGAGGCCTGGCTGAAGGAAAGCGCGACGCCTCCGGCGCCCAGCAGAAAGCTGCGCTCGACGATGAGGAGCGCATCGACCGGCATCTGGCTTATGCGCTGCCACTGGAATCCGGCTGAGGCTCCGAGCAGCGACGTCACCAACGGCTCGAGCACCGGCAGCGGTTGCCAGCGGTCCTTGCGTACCTCCTCGAACAGGCCAGCGGCGGCAAGCTCGCGAAGTCCGGCCGCCACATCGTCGCGCGAGGGCCCACGCGGCATCAGCGACAGCGGCAGCACATGGGTGATCAACTGGTCGAAACGCGAAAAGCCCCAAACATATTCGAGGTAGGCCGCAACATGGTCGCCGGCCAGAGGCGCGGCGTCGCCGGCGAAGGCCTCACCCGGCGGCGCCTTATCGAGAACGCGCACCACGCGCCGCTCCAGTATGTTGGTGCGTACAAGATCAATACAGCCGGCGAGGACGGCCATGGTGCGCGCCGGCAACTGGGCCACGAACGCCGGCAGCGGCCGCGAGAGCGGCGGCGGCAGAAACGGCGCGATCAGCGCCAGCATCGCCTCCGGGTCGACATAGCCCGCGATCCTGTAGTCGTCGCCGACCATGTTCATCGTTACGCCGCGCCCTCCCCCGGGGAGACCGGCGAACAGGATGCTGGTCTCGATGGCCGCGTCCTCGCCGCTCCACATGCGTAGCAGGAGATTGGTTCGCGGCGCTGCGAGGACGAGCGCGGCCTGACCGAACGCAGGTGAGACCTGCGGCACGGCGAGCGCGGCGGCGCCGAGCAACGGCCGCGGCGACAATGTCGAGCTGGCCCCCGTGGCATCGAGCAGGGCCGCCAGGCTGCCGCGCTCCATGAGGCCCTCGAAGGCGAATGAAGGCGCGTTCATTTGCGCGCTCCGCGCTCGGTGTCGGCCAGGACCTGGCGCAGTGTGGACTGGGCAACATCGCGGCTGGTGGCGCCGGCAATCATGTGCGAATCGGGACCGGCACCCTTCACGATGCTCTCGGCCCAGCCCGACATCTTCACTGCGCCATCTTCCAGGTTCATGCCGGTCATGGCACGGAACTTCGCGTTGCCATCCCCCGCCGGCATGCTGCCGTCGCCAACCTTGCGCATGATGTCGAACGGCGTGTCGCCGGTCGCCCTGTCGACGACGCGGAACTGGTCGGGCACCTTGGCATTGGGGTGCTCACTGAGGATCTTCTGCGTGATCCGATCGTAATCTTTCATTGCGGTTCGGGTCTGCTCACCGAGCACACTTGAGGGATTGCCTGGATATTTCTTGTAGGCATCGTCGATTTTGACCCGGTTGACCTCGCTGACCGACTGGGCCTCGCTGCCGGAGGCGTGGCCGACGCGCTTGAGGAAGTCGGCCGGCGTTTCGCCCGGCTGTATCCTGAAGGCCTCTTCATGGGTCCTGTGGATGAACTCAACTTCCTGCTTCGACTTGCTGAAGCCAAGATCGTTGCAGGCGCCCTCTACATGGCCCGCGATGTCTTGGGGTTTGACGGCGCGGCCGGTCGTGGTGTCGACGATGCGCTTGTCCGTATACAGGTCGAGATCCTGGCCGGGCCCGCTCGAACCGCTGCCGCTCTTGAAATCCGCCGGACTCACTTCTCGGCGAATGATCTTGTCCGGATTGTCAGGATGCTGTTCCTCCACGACGAATCGCCGCTGGCCGTCGGGTGTCCTGTCGCCGTTCATGCGCTCGGCGACCTGTTTCAGCAACGGCCGCGTGCGGTGCGTTTCGGCATCGGCGGCGTACTGCTGCCGTGTGGCCGGATCGACGGTATCGCCCTTCATGGCCAGCTTGGCTTCACGATGCTCGAGGATCGCCTTCGTGGCGGCGGCACGTTCTTCCGGAGTCTTCGCCGCCTTGTAGTCGTCGACCAGTGTCTTGGCTTCCGCTTGCCTTACCGCGGCGTCGTCGTTGAGCTGGATCTCTTTGGGCGTGAGCGGCAGCGGATCGCCGTTGACCCGTGTCTGTGCCGAATGCACCGCATAGTTGCCGACGTGCCCGCCGACCGTACCACCGCCAGCGTTGAGCAGACCATCGACCAGGCCTTCCGTGGCGCTGCCGCCGCCCATCACGCTACCCACGGCACCCGCCGCGCCGCCCAGCACGAGCTGCGAGCCTTCGCGTACCTTCCAGTTCTGCACGCCACCGAGCTTGGCGCCGGCGGCACCGGCTGCCGTCGACAGTAGGCCAGCCTTGGCGGCGGCGACCGCGTCGCCGCCAGTGCGGATGAAGGTCTCCGCCGCATCACCCGCCGCAGGCAGCAGGATCTTTGTGGCGGGCCCGACCCCCGGAACGTTGGTGTAGCGGCCGATCACTCCGTCCTTGACGCCGGCCAGGAACCCGCCCGCCGTCGCGCCCACGCTCGCCTTCACCCTCTGGCGAATGGTGCCTTCGGTTTTGACATAGACGTTGGCACCCTCCTCGGCAGCGCGAATCACGCCCGAGCCGACGCCGGCGGCGACATAGCCTGCGGGTCCGCCGACCACGACCATCGCGGTCTTGGCGCCGGCCAGCACGACTTTCGAGGTATAGTACCCGGCATCCATCGCCGTTGCCCAACGCGCCTCGGAGGCCGCCTTGGCGCTCTCGGTGTCGATCACCTGACGCAGGTGATCCTTGTAGAGGTTGGTGAGAGTAGCCATGTCGCCCGATTGGACGACCTGGTTGATCTCGTCCGGTGACTTGCCCTCCGCGGTGTAGGCCTTGGTGAGCTTGGCCTGCATCGCCTGACGCTGCTGCTCCGCCGCCTTCTGCTGCGCCTCCATCTGGCGCTGCTGGTCAGCGATGGCCTTCGCCAGCGCGGCGTTGCGTTCGCTCTCGGCCTGGCTCTCCTGGCGCGTGACTTCTGCAGCATGCGCGCGCTGGTCGGCAAAGGTCTTCTCCAAACGCTGCGTGCGCGCACGCTCCTGCTCGTAGTACTCGCGCGATTCCCAACTGTTCCCGTCGCCCCAGAACACCCTGCCGGTGGCGGGATCGACGTCACCGTCCTTGGGCGGAGGCGGCGGTGGCTCAGGCAGTCCGGAGGTCGGTGACGGCAGTGGCCCCGGCGGTGTCACGCCGGCAGGCGCGGGCGCGGGAGGCTCAGGCTGCGGCGGCTGCCCGGCGGACTCGTCCCACGGCATTTCCTGGACGTTGTCGGCCCCGCCACCGCCGCTCCTGCGGTTGCGCAGCAGCCAGTTGATATACTGCTCGTCGATCGACTCGATCGAGGCGAGATTGCCGATGGCGAGGCCGATCGGCGCGCCGATGCCCGACGCGATGCCTCCGGCGGTGGCGTGGATCAGCAACCACTTCGAACCGTCGGAGTTCCACCACACCACGATGCTGCCGCCGCTCTCGGGCAAGCCGCCGTCGTGCGCCAGAACCGAACCTGGCATCAGGACATCCAACGCCGCCAGCAACGCCGCCGCTGCAGGAAGCAGGAGCAGCGCCGCCGGGCCTTCTGGCCTGTTTCGCCGCATGAGCAAGTAGGCGGCGCCAATAGACACGCCCGACATCACGAGCGATGTGAAGCTGCCGGGGAGAAACGCCCCTGCAGCGAGCGCGATCGCGCTGCCGAGGATGCCGACCACCATGCTGATGGCTCCGGGCGGCTCCTTGGCCGTGGGCGCAAACTTGCCCGCAACCCACGACCACACGCTCTGGGCAAAGCCGACCAGCACGCGAGTGATGAACGAGGGCAGCATGCCCAGCACGCCGATGGCCATGAGGCCACCCAGCCAGGGCGACACGAGTTGCATGGTGAGGA
>CAWUOG010000307.1:0-3994 GCA_963923875.1 uncultured Alphaproteobacteria bacterium | reverse complement strand
CCCCAGGCGATCGAACGCTCGTTGGCCACGCCCATGATCAGGCCGCGTTTGCCGGTCATCAATTTGGCCACGTCGGGGAAGGCGACGGGCTTCGACGGTGTATCGTCCGGCATCGGTCAGTGGTCGTGACGCGAGAACAGCAGGCAGGCGTTGGTGCCACCGAAGCCGAAGCTGTTCGACAGCACGGTCTGCAGCCCGGCATTGTCGATCCGCTGGCGGGCGATCGGATAATTCGCGGCACCGGGATCCAGGTTCTCGATGTTGGCGGAGGCCGCCACGAAATCGTTCTTGAGCATGAGCAGCGAGTAGATCGCCTCATGCGCGCCGGTCGCGCCCTGGCTGTGACCGGTCAGCGACTTGGTCGACGAGACGGTCGGCAGTTTCTCGCCGAATACCTGGCGAATGGCGTCGAGTTCGGTGATGTCACCTACCGGCGTCGACGTGCCGTGCGTATTGATGTAGTCGACCGGCGCATTGCGGCGGGCCGAGCCGGGGAAGCCTTCGAGCGCCAGCTTCATGCAGCGCACCGCGCCTTCGCCCGAGGGGGCCACCATGTCGGCGCCGTCGGAAGTGGCGCCATAGCCGATCACTTCGGCATAGATCTTGGCGCCGCGCGCCTTGGCAACCTCGAGGTCCTCCAGCACGACGATGCCGCCGCCGCCGGAGATCACGAAGCCGTCGCGATCCTTGTCGTAGGCGCGGCTCGCACGCGCCGGCGTGTCGTTGTACTTGCTCGACATCGCGCCCATGGCGTCGAACAGCACCGACAGCGTCCAGTCGAGCTCCTCGCCGCCACCGGCGAACATGCGGTCAGCCTTGCCGAGCTGGATGCATTCTACGGCGTTGCCGATGCAGTGCGCGGAGGTCGAGCAGGCCGAGCTGATCGAGTAGCTGAGGCCCTTGATCTTGTAGGCGGTGGCAAGGTTGGCCGAGACCGTGCTCGACATGGCGCGCGGCACCTGGAACGGGCCGACCCGCTTGGGCCCCTTCTCCTTGGTGGTGATCGCGGCTTGCACGATGGCGCCGGTGGTCGGTCCGCCGGAGCCCGCGACCACGCCGGTACGGTCGTGACTGACTTCGGAATCGGAAAGACCGGCGTCCTCGATCGCCTGCTTCATGGCGAGGTAGGCGTAGGCCGCGCCGTTGCCCATGAAGCGCATCAGGCGCCGGTCGATCAGCTCTTCCGGATTGAGCTTCAGGGTGCCGGCGATCTGGCTGCGGAAGCCGAGTTCCTTGTACTGCGGTACGAACTCGATACCCGAGGTGCCGTCCCTCAGCGACTTGGTGACTTCGGCGGCATTGTTCCCGATCGAGGAAACAATACCGAGACCCGTGACGACGACGCGTTTCATGGATCAGCCTGCTGCCACGGCTGCGGACGTGGCCGCCGTCTCGGCGTCCTTGAAGAGGCCCACTCTCATGTCGTTGACCTCGAAGGCCTGGGTGTCGTCGGCGGTCACGACGCCATCGGCAATGCCCATGACGAGGCGGCGCAGGATCACGCGCTTCATGTGCACGTGATAGGTGAGCTTCTTGACCGTCGGCACGATCATGCTGGTGAGCTTCACTTCGCCGACGCCGAGCGCACGGCCGCGACCGGGGGCCTTCATCCAGCCGAGGAAGAACCCTGCCATCTGCCACAGCGCGTCGAGGCCGAGGCACCCCGGCATCACCGGGTCGCCCTTGAAGTGGCAGGCGAAGAACCAGAGATCGGGCTTCACGTCGAGTTCGGCCACGACCTCGCCCTTGCCGTACTTCCCGCCCTTGTCGTTGATCCTGACGATCCGGTCGAACATCAACATCGGCGGCAGCGGAAGCTGCGCGTTGCCCGGGCCGAACAGCCTGCCCTTGGCGCACTCGATCAGGTCTTCGAAGGTGTAGCTGCTCTTCTGTTCACTCACTCGTCACCGTCCACTGGTCCCCGTTCCCGGGCTCCCGATTTTGCCCCATCGAAGGGACGTCAGGTTACAGTTTGTTGCAGAATAGGGAGGCGCGGCGCGATGCGCAAACCGGCCGGGCGGGCGATTTCGCCTCTTTGCAGTCGGGTATCCGCACCTTACATATGCAAGACGACATGAGCGGCACCGCCCCAGAACTTGCTGCCAGGCTGCGCGAAGCCGGCCTGCGCCCGACCCGTCAGCGGGTTGCGTTGGCGCGTCTGTTGTTCGAAGGCGGCCCCAGGCATGTCACGGCAGAGGGCCTGCACGCCGAGGTCAAGGCGGCGCGCAATCCGGTGTCCTTGGCAACAGTCTACAACGCGCTGAACCAGTTCCGCGACGCTGGTCTGCTGCGCGAGGTGGTGGTGGCGCCGGGCCGGTCCTATTTCGACACCAACACCGGCCATCACCATCATTTCTTCGTCGAGACGGACAACGAACTGCACGACTTTCCGTCCGACGAGGTGACGATCGCGGGTCTGCCCGCACCGCCCAAGGGTACCAAGCTGAGCCGCGTTGACGTCATTGTGCGGGTGCGACGCTAGGGCCTTCGGCCGTGCCGCCGCAGGCGCTTCAAGTCCTTGTAGTTGCGAATCGTTTTCAGTTATTAGAACTATTCTAAACTACTTGACGCTGTCCGCTCGGCGTCCCAGATTCGCACTGTTCAATTTGGGAGAAGGATCATGGCGAACCTCAAGGGATCGAAGACCGAAGGAAATCTGAAGGCTGCGTTCGCGGGCGAAAGTCAGGCCAACCGCCGCTATCTCTATTTCGCCCAGAAGGCGGACGTCGAAGGCTACAACGACGTCGCCGCCGTCTTCCGTTCGACCGCCGAAGGTGAGACCGGCCACGCGCACGGCCATCTCGAATTCCTCGAGGTGAGCGGCGATCCGGCGACCGGTCTGCCGATCGGCCCGACCGGCTCCAACCTCAAGGCCGCGATCGCCGGCGAGACGCACGAGTACACCGACATGTACCCGGGCATGGCGCGCACCGCGCGCGAGGAAGGCTTCGGCGAGATCGCCGACTGGTTCGAGACCCTGGCGAAGGCCGAGAAGAGCCACGCCGGCCGCTTCCAGAAGGCCCTCGACACGATGGCCTGAGCCGTCCCCGCACAACGAAGCGAGGGGGGCCGCGAGGCTCCCCTTTTTCGTCCGACCCGCAACAGAGAAGCGACACCGACATGCGCGAAGGCAGCCTCGAAGCCCCGATCCGTCACACGCTCGATTGGCAGAACCCGTGGTTCTGGGACGAAGCCGCGCTCGAAAAGGAAATGGAGCGCGTGTTCGATATCTGTCACGGCTGCCGGCGCTGCTTCAACCTGTGCGATTCCTTCCCGCGGCTGTTCGACCTGATCGACAACGGTCCGACCGGCGAACTCGACGGTGTGCCGAAGGAGAAGTACGCGGAGGTCGAGCAGGCCTGCACACTGTGCGACATGTGCTTCATGACCAAGTGTCCTTACGTGCCGCCGCACGAATGGGCGCTCGACTTCCCGCACCTGATGCTGCGCCATCGGGCGGTGCAGGCGAGGAAGAACGGTATCGGCTTCATCGAGAGCCAGCTCGCCGACACCGACCGCATGGGCCGGCTCGGCACTTTCGCTGCCGGCCTCGTGAACTGGGCGACCGACGAGAAGAACACGCTGGCGCGCCGCGGCCTCGAGAAGAACGCCGGTATCCATCATGGCGCGCGGCTGCCGCGCCAGGCCGGCGAGACCTTCGAACAGCGCGCCCAGCGCGAAACCGTGCCACTCAATGAGGCGGCACCCGCCTTCGGCAAGCGCAAGGCAGTGCTCTATGCCACCTGCTTCGTGAACTTCCACAATACCGGCATCGGCGTCGCAGCCCGTGCGGTGCTGGCCAAGAATGGCGTCGAGACCGTCAGCCTTCATCCCGCCTGCTGTGGCATGCCCAAGCTCGAGTTGGGCGATCTGCAGGCCGTGTCCGATGCCGCACACAAGGTTTCTGCCGAGCTTTTGCCCTGGGTCGACAAGGGCTACGACATCATCGCGCTCACGCCTTCCTGCGCATTGATGCTGAAGTTCGAATGGCCGC
>CAWUOG010000306.1:0-3995 GCA_963923875.1 uncultured Alphaproteobacteria bacterium | reverse complement strand
GATGATCTCGATCGACTGGCCGGTCGCGACCAGGGCCGAGCCCATGAACACCGCCACGATGTCGGGGTAGGCGATGGCGGCGCCGAACGAGGAATTCTTGATCAGGTTGAGATACTGGCTGGTGATCGGCGGGATGATCACCGGCATGGCCTGCGGGATCACCACCAGGCGCACGATCCGGCCGGGCGGGAGGCCGAGCGCCCTGGCGGCGTCGATCTGGCCCTGCCGCACCGACAGGATGCCGCCGCGCACGACCTCGGCGATGAAGCCCGCGGTGTAGGTCGAGAGCGCCGCGAACAGCGCCACGAACTCCGGCACCAGCACGAAGCCGCCGCGATAGTTGAAGCCGCGCAGCACCGGCACGTCCCACGCCGTGCCCATGCCGGCCACGACCAGCGCCAGCACCGGCAGCGCGCCGCACAGCGCGAAGCCCACCATCCAGGTCGGGAAGTCGCGGCCGGTGCGGGCCTGCCGCGCCCGCGCCCAGCGCGCGATCGCCCATTGCACCGCGATCAGGATCGCGATGGCGAGCAGCGCCCAGCGGAAGCCCGCGGAGTCGACGGGTGTCGGGATCGAGAGGCCGCGGCGGTTGAGGAAGGCGACGTCGAGGAAGTTCACGCTGTCGCGCGGCGTCGGCAGGGCCGCGAGCACGCCGAAGTACCAGAACAGCACGAAGAACAGCAGCGGGATGTTGCGCACGAACTCGATGTAGAAGCCCGCCAGCGTCGACAGCAGCCAGTTGCGCGACAGCCGGAGCAGCCCGACCGAGAAGCCGATCGCCGTCGCCACGACGATCGACACCGCCGACACCAGCAGCGTGTTGACGATGCCGGTCCACAGCAGCGCCAGGATGGTGTCGGAGGGCTTGTAGCCGGTGAGGTTGAACGGCACCTCGATGCCGCTGTCGCGTCCCAGGAACTGGAAGCCCGAGGCGATGCCCGCCTTGACCATGTTCTCCGAGGCGTTGCGCACGAAGAACCAGACGAGGGCGATCAGCGCGAGCGCCCCCGCGGCCTGCCACAGGACATCACGGACCTTGCGGTCGCGGAGGAGCTTCATCATCTGGACCGCGGACCTCCAGGTCCGCTCATCTCATGATGCGGGCCTGGAGGCCCGCGGTCCGCATGACTCACTGGAACGGCGGCGTGAACAGCAGGCCGCCCTTGGTCCACAGCTCGTTGGCGCCGCGCTTCAGCTTGAGCGGGGAGCCCATGCCGACGGTGCGCTCGTAGCTCTCGCCGTAGTTCCCGACCTGCTTGACGATGTTGTAGGCCCAGTCGTTGCCGATCCCCATCATCTCGCCGAACTTGCCCTCGACGCCGAGCAGGCGGCGGACCTCGGAGTTGGTCGACTTGGCCTTCATCTCGTCGACGTTCTTCGAGGTGACGCCCAGCGCCTCGGCGGCGATCTGCGCGTTCAGCACCCAGCGCACGATCAGCTGCCAGCGCTCGTCGCCCCAGCGCGTCACCGGGCCCTGCGGGTCGTTGGAGATGATCTCGGTCAGGATCTGGTGCTCGGCCGGGTCCTTGAACTTGATGCGCTGGCCGGCCAGCGCGCCGATGCCCGCGGTGTAGGCGTCGCAGCGGCCCTGGTCGTAGGCCGAGATCGCGTCGTCGTTCTTCTGGAAGTTGATGATCGTGACCTTGAGGTTGCGCTCGCGGAACCAGTCGGCCGCCATCTTCTCCTCGGTCGAGCCGGCGGCGACGCAGATCGTGGCGTCGGCGAGGTCCTTGACCGCCGCGACCTTGGCCTTGGTACGCACCACGAAGGTCTGGCCCTCGTAGAAGTTGATGCCCTGGAAGTTTACGCCGAGCGTGGCGTTGCGCGAGAAGGTGATGGTGGTGTTGCGCGACAGCAGGTCGACCTGGCCCGACTGCAGCACCGGCCAGCGCTGCTGCACCGAGGTCGGCGTGAACTTGACCTTGGTCGCATCGCCCAGCACGGCAGCGGCGAGCGACTTGCAGTAGTCGACGTCGAGGCCGGTCCACTCGCCCTTGTCGTTGGCGAAGGAGAAGCCCGGCAGGCCGAGATGGACTCCGCATTCGATATGGCCACGCTTCTGCACGGCGTCGAGCGTCGGGCTCGGCGCCAATTGCTGTGCCAATGCCGGGCCCGCGATCAGGCAGGCGACCGCGGCGCCGAGACCCAAGAACTTCATGTAAAACCCCCTCAACAGATTTCGCCCGATACCGTACAAGCCTTGTCGTGGCCACACAATTGAACCTCGCCGCCGGCCAAGTTCCGGGCCTGCCCAATCTGCACAGCCATGCGTTTCAGCGCGCCATGGCGGGCCTCACGGAACGGCGCGGCGCCGAGGCCGATTCTTTCTGGACCTGGCGCGAGCAGATGTATCGCTTCGTCGAGCGGCTCACGCCCGACGACCTCGAGGCGATCGCGGCGCAGGCCTACATGGAGATGCTCGAAGCGGGCTTCACCTGGGTTGCCGAGTTCCACTACCTGCACCACCAGCCCGACGGGCGCCCTTACGACAACGTCGCCGAGATGACGCAGCGCATCGTCGCCGCCGCGGCCGAGACCGGCATCGGCCTCACCCTGCTGCCGGTGTTCTATCGCCAGAGCGGCTTCGGCGGACAGCCGGCGACTCCCGCCCAGCGCCGCTTCCTCAACGACCGCGATTCGTACGCGCGCCTGATGGAGACGAAGGTGGCGGCCGGCGTCCCGGGCGGCCGCATCGGCATCGCGCCGCACTCGCTGCGCGCCGTCACGCTCGACGATCTGAAATGGGCGGCCGCGAGCTGGCCGGACGCGCCCAAGCACATCCATGTCAGCGAGCAGACACGCGAAGTCGAGGATTGCCTCGCCGCGCATGGTCGCCGTCCGATCGACCTGCTGATGGACACCGTGCCGGTCGACGAACACTGGTGCCTGGTCCACGCCACCCATGCCGATGCCGGCGAGCGCGCGCGCATCGCGACGGCAAAGGCTGTGGTCGGCCTCTGCCCGATCACCGAGGCCAATCTCGGCGACGGCCTGTTCGAGGTACCGGATTTCGTCGACCAGGGCGGCCGCTTCGGTGTCGGCTCGGACTCCAACGTCCGCCTCTCCGCCGCCGACGAATTGCGCACCCTCGAATACGGCCAGCGTCTGATCCGCCGGCAACGCAACGTGCTGGGCGCGCCGGACCGATCGACCGGACGGCGTCTGTTCGACGCCGCCCTGGCCGGCGGTGCGCAAGCCGCGGGACGGGCCGCCAGCGCGGCCGAGGACGACTCTGTCGTCATGCTCGATGCCAGCCTGCATCGCGACGACGCCGCGATCGATCACTGGCTGTTTGCCGCCGACAATGCCGCGATCGTGAGCGTCGAGCGCGGCGGCAAGCGACTGGTCGAGCACGGCCGCCACCGCGACCGCACGCGCATCGAAGCGCGCTATCACCGCACGCTCGCGAAGCTGCTGGCTTGAACGCGCGCCCGGCCTGAACATCAGTCGACCAGGTAGTGCCCCGCCCGCCTGGCCTTTTCGCGCCAGTTGCGGTCGAGCGGGTCGAAATCCATCACGCAGAAGCGCCGCGCCGGCTCGGTGTGGTCGCCCGGCAGGCGGATGGCGGCAACGTCCTGGGCGAAGGTGAGCGCGAAGGCGTCGGCCTCGTCGGGCGAGAAGCCAAGCCGCTGCTTGACCTGCTCCTTGGGCTCGAGCAGCAGGCGGTCGCCGCGGTAGCTGTAGGTGGTCTGGCTGAGGGCGGCGATCAGGTCGGGGCATTCCGCCGGCAGCGCCCCGCCCGCCTTGATCCAGTCGACCGCCCGGAAATACATCTCGGTGCGCTTGTTTTCGTAGCGCCTGTCGATGGGACTGGCGGCGAAGCCGACCGGGATCGGGCTGTAGTTCATGCCGCGCAGCTGGTCGATCCACGAGGCGCCCCAGCCGCCGGTGTCGTCGACGAAGATCGCGTGCGCGCCCCAATCGGCGGCCTTGCGGCCGACCGCGCCCGCCCCCTGCTTGCCGTCGATGTGGCGAAAGACCATCGGCGTCTCGGC
>CAWUOG010000305.1:0-4001 GCA_963923875.1 uncultured Alphaproteobacteria bacterium | reverse complement strand
GACAGGTACTGCCGCACCGACGACCGGCTCGATTTTCCGGCGGCTCCGGTGGTGAAGGCCGCGGCGGAATAGGGATGTTCCTCCCGATGTGAATGGGGAAGAAAGGGGCTACGACCAGCCCAGCCGTGTCCGGCCGATCGCCATCGAGACGGCGGCCTGGCTTGGCTCGACCACCGGAAGCCCGACATGGCGCTGAAGGCGGTCACGGTACCGGGCCATGCCGGCGCAGCCCATGATCAATACGTCGGCGCCGTCCTCGTCGCGCAGTTCGGCCGCGACCTCGGCCATGCGGGCGAAGGTGATCGATTCGTTGGTCAGCTCCGTGACACCCAGTCCGATCGCCCGGTCGCCCGCCATACGGTCGGCGACGCCCATCTGGCCGACATAACGCAAGTGGCGAGGAATCGACTTCTTCAGGATCGAAATCACGCCGAAGCGTTGTCCCAGGGTCATTGCCGTCAGGATGCCGCACTCGGCGATGCCCAGGACCGGCTTTGTCGTGACCTCGCGCGCGGCGTGGAGGCCGGGGTCGGAATAACAGGCGATCACGAAGGCCGAACAGTCGTTGTCGCGACTGCGCACCATGTTGCCGATCGGGGCGACCACGCTCTCGACATCCGCCTGGGTCTGGATGCCCGGGGGGCCTTCCTTCAGGGTCACGCACTCGATGGCCGGGCCGCCGGCGAGGCGCAGCGGCTCCATCGCCGCGTCGATGCCCTGGGTCACGGCGTCGGTCGAATTCGGGTTGATGACGAGAATGCGATCTGCGGGGGCCATGCGCGAAACATGGCCTCTAAATTGCTAATCAACAACCGCTGATCTAACGTCGAGGGCTGGGGATTGATGAAAGGGGTCTTTCCGATGAAACGCCGTTTCGCCGCGGTTGCCGCGGCCGTTCTGCTCTGTGCCGTCCCGGCTCTGGCCCAGGATAAGTTGCCGCCGTTGCGCACCGGCGTCGACGGTACCTTCGCGCCGCACGCGATGCCCAAGCTCGGCGGCGGCGTCGAGGGCTTCCAGATCGACCTGTTCACCGAGGTCGCCAAGCGCATGAAGCGCGACATCACGATCGACGCGGTGAGCTTCTCGACCCTGATCCCGGGCATGCAGGCCGGCCGCTACGATTTCATCGCTGCGCCGACAACGGTGACCAAGGAGCGCGCCGAGAACATGCTGTTCACCTCGGGCTACCTGTGGACCGCCTTCCAGTTCGGCATCAAGAAGGGCTCGGCGCCGATCAAGAGCTGGGAAGATCTCAAGGGCAAGGCGGTCGCCGTCAACAAGGGCACGCCCTACGAGACGCTGTCCAAGCAGATGGGCGAGAAGTACGGCTTCACCGTGCAGGCCTACGACACGCAGCCCGACGCCACGCAAGCCGTGCTTTCGGGCCGTGCCTACGCGACGCTCGGCGGCAACACCGTGATCGTCTACACCGCCTCCAAGAACCCGCAGTTCGTGGCCGATCTCGAACTCGCCGAGACGCGCGCCCACTGGGCCGCGCCGGTGCCGAAGGACAAGCCGCAGCTCCGCGCCCAGCTTCAGGACGCGCTGGACTGCATGAAGAAGGACGGCACCATCGCCAAGTTCTACGAGAAGTGGTTCAGCAAGAAGCCCGGTCCGGACGATCTCGCCGTGGTCATCACGCCGGGCTACGGCGTGCCGGGCATGCCGGGCTACGACCCGACGCCGCACGAACTGAAGTGCAACTGAGTCTTCGCTGGAGGCCCGCCACGCCCGTGGCGTGCCTCCGGTTCAAAACACGATCGCGTCACGGTATTGACGCGCCTCCGGCAGCATGACCATGAAACCCTCAGTATGAAGTCGATCGTCGACGCGCGTGCCGTCCACAAGCATTTCGGCACGCTGCACGTCCTGAAGGGCGTCGATCTCAAGGTAGCCGAGCGCGAATTGGTATTCGTGATCGGCCCTTCGGGTTCGGGCAAGTCTACCCTGCTGCGCTGCCTCAATCGGCTGGAGGAGCCGTCTTCGGGCTCGATCGTCGTCGACGGCATCGACATGCTCGATCCGCGCACCGACATCAACCATGCGCGCCAGCGTATCGGCATGGTGTTCCAGTCGTTCAATCTCTATCCGCACATGACCGCGCTCGGCAACGTGACGCTGGCCCTGCGCAAGGTGGCGGGCAAGGGCCGGGCCGAGGCCGACGAACTGGGGCGTGCTGCGCTCGCCCGGGTCGGCCTGGCCGACCGTGCCACCCACCGTCCTCTCGAACTGAGCGGCGGCCAGCAGCAGCGGGTCGCGATCGCCCGCGCCATCGCACTCGAGCCGCGGGTGATGCTGTTCGACGAACCGACCTCGGCGCTCGATCCCGAACTGGTCGGCTCGGTGCTGGAGGTGATGCGCAATCTGCGTGAAACCGGCATGACCATGATCGTGGTCAGTCACGAAATGGGTTTCGCCCGCGCCGCAGCCGATCGCGTGGTGTTCATGGACCACGGCCTGATCGTCGAGCAGGGCCCTCCCGCCCAGATCTTCGAGAGCCCGACCCACGAGCGCACCCGGGCGTTCATCGGACAGATCAGGCGGCATTGATCGTCCATGTGCCGCGCATGAGCCGCCCATGAGTCGCTGGGACAAGTTCGTCGAGACGTTCTTCAACGCCAGGGTCATGGCGAAGTACCTGCCCGACATCCTGGAAGGTACGGTGCTCACCATCGAACTGGCCCTGCTGGTCGTGCTGAGCGGGATCCTGGCCGGGCTGGTTCTCGCCCTGATCCGCAGCCTTGCCATAAGGCCGGTCAACTTCCTGATCGTCTTCGTGGTCGATCTCTTCCGCTCGCTGCCGCCGCTGGTGGTGATCGTGCTGATCTATTTCGGCCTGCCCTCGGCCGGGCTGACGCCATCGGCCTTCGTCTCGACATGGCTGTCGCTGGCCCTGGTGCTGATGGCCTTCTCCGAGGAGATTTTCTGGGCCGGCATCACCTCGATTCCGAAAGGGCAGTGGGAGGCGGCGCGCTCGACCGGGCTGGGCTTCGTCCAGACGCTGCTCAATGTGATCCTGCCGCAGGCGCTGCGCCTCACCATCGCGCCGCTCACCAACCGGACGATCGCCATCACCAAGGGCACGGCGCTCGGCACCGTCGTGGCGCTGCACGAGATCCTCGGCATGGCGAGTTCGGCGATGTCGAATTCCTACAATCCCTCGCCGCTGATGATGGGCGCAGCGGCCTATCTCGTCCTGTTCATTCCCGTGGTCGTACTCGGGCGATGGATCGAGACGCGCTTCGCGTGGAAGCGCTGAGCCGATGGACGAGCTGATCCAGTCCTTCTTCAATGTCGAGATCGCGGCGGCGGCGCTGCCGATCGTGATCCAGGGCCTGCTCAACACCATCCTGCTGTCGCTGCTGGTGGTTCCGCTCGGCCTGCTCGGCGGCATCGTGCTGGCGCTGCTCGCGCACAGCCGCAGCCGCTTCATCCGCTGGCCGCTGATCGCCTGGGTCGATTTCTTCCGTGCCTTCCCGCCACTGGTGCTGCTGATCCTGCTGTTCGCCGGCCTGCCGTTCGCCGGGCTGGAACTGGGCGGCTTCGCCTGCGTGGCGATCGCCTTCTTCCTCAATACCGGCGCCTATTACGGCGAGATCCTGCGCGCGGGCATCGAATCGATACCGAACGGGCAGATCGAGGCCGCGCGCTCGACCGGCCTCAGCCGCCTGCAGGCCATGATCTACATCGTCCTGCCGCAGGCGGTGCGCAACGTGCTGCCCGATCTGCTGAGCAACACGCTGGAAGTGGTGAAGCTGACCTCGCTGGGCAGCGTGGTCGCCGTGCCCGAGCTTCTCTACCAGGCACGCCAGGCGCAGAGCCTGACCTTCAACCCGACGCCGATCGTCATGGCGGCGGTGGTCTATTTCCTGATCCTGTGGCCGATGGTGCGCGTGCTGAGCCGCCTCGAGAACCGCGCCCTGGCGGCGCGGCGGTAAGCGCTCGGCTCACGTACTCTCGGCGTGCATGACCTCGCCGAACAGCTCCCACGTCTCGCCCTT
>CAWUOG010000304.1:0-4002 GCA_963923875.1 uncultured Alphaproteobacteria bacterium | reverse complement strand
ATCCTGATGCATCTTGCCGAGAAGTTCGGCGAATTCCTGCCCAAGGTCGGCGACCCGGTGCGCGCCGAGTGCCTGTCGTGGCTGTTCTGGCAGATGGGCAGTGCGCCCTATCTCGGTGGTGGCTTCGGTCACTTCTATGCCTATGCGCCGACCAAGATCGAATACGCGATCGACCGTTTCGCCATGGAGACCAAGCGCCAGCTCGACGTGCTCGACCGCCGGCTGGCCGAGAGCAGGTTCCTTTCGGGCAACGACTACACCATCGCCGACATCGCGGTGTGGCCGTGGTACGGTGGCTTGGCCAAGGGCCTGCTCTACGGTTCGGGCGAGTTCCTCGCAGTGCACGAGTACAAGAACGTCCAGCGCTGGGCCGACGAGATCGGGGCGCGTCCGGCGGTGAAGCGCGGCCGCATCGTCAATCGCCTGCAGGGCGCCCCCGAGGCACAGCTGCGCGAACGTCACGATGCCAGCGACTTCGAGCTGCGTACGCAGGACAAGATCGAGGCCGCATCGAAGGCGGCGAGCTAGAGGAGACCGGCCATGTCGAAGCCCAGCCTGGTGATCCGCAACGGTACGATCATCGACGGCTCGGGCCGCGACGGCTACGAGGCCGATCTTGCCGTTGCCGACGGCAGGATTTCTGCGATCGGCCAGAACCTCCCGAAAGGCGCCGAGGAGATCGACGCGAGCGGCAAGCTGGTGACGCCGGGTTTCGTCGACGTCCATACCCATTACGATGCGCAGGTGACGTGGAGCGAACGGCTGTCGCCCTCGACCTGGAACGGCGTCACGACGGTACTGCTGGGCAATTGCGGCGTCGGCTTCGCGCCCTGTCATGCCGACCAGCGCGACCTGCTGGTCAACCTGATGGAAGGCGTCGAGGACATTCCCGAGGTCGTGATGCGGGAGGGCCTGCCGTGGAATTGGCACAGCTTCCCCGACTTTCTCGAAGCCCTCGCCGCGCGATCGTATGACGCCGACGTCGCCACCCAGGTGCCGCACGCGGCGTTGCGCGTCTATGTCATGGGCGAGCGCGGCGCCAACCGCGAACCGGCGACCGAACGGGACCGGGCGCGCATGGCCGAACTGACGCTCGAGGGCATGAAGGCCGGTGCCTTCGGCTTCGCGACCTCGCGCACGCTCAATCATCGCGCCGCCGACGGGCGGCACATCCCGACCTTGCGCGCCGAGGAGGCCGAACTGACGGCGATCGCCCGGGCGATGCGCATCGCCGGCGCCGGCTGGCTGCAGATCGTATCGGACTTCCAGGATCAGCAGGGCGAGATCGGCCTGTTCCGGAGGTTGGCGAAGGAATCCGGCCGTCCGATCACGATCACCATGATCCAGTCGGACGCGCGGCCGGACGGCTGGCGCGAACTGATGCAGCAGATCGACGAGGCCAACGGCGAGGGGCTGCGCATCACCGCGCAGATCCGCTCGCGGCCGACCAGCGTACTGCTGGGGCTCGAGTTGACCCAGAATCCGTTCATGGGCCGGCCGAGCTACAGGACGATCGCCCATCTGCCGATCGCCGAGCGCGTGGAGATTCTGCGCCAACCCGAGTTCCGCGCCCGCCTGCTCGCCGAAGCCTACGAAGGCTCCAGGCGCGGCGCCGAACGGATCGAGCGCTGGGACCGCATGTTCCCGCTGGGCGATCCGCCCGACTACGAACCGGCCGCCAACAGGAGCATCGCCGCCATCGCCGCGCGGCAGGGCCGGACGCCCAGCGAGGTGGTCTACGACGTGCTGATGGAGAACGATGGCAAGGGAATCCTCTACCTGCCGGTCACCAACTTCGCTTCCGGCAATCTCGATGCGGTGGCAGAGATGATGGCGGCACCCAATTCCCTGATCGGGCTGGGCGACGGCGGCGCGCATGTCGGCATCATGTGCGACGCCACGTCGACCAGTTACACGCTGACGCACTGGACGCGCGATCGCCGCCGCGGCTCGCTGTTCCCGCTGGCCTGGGGCGTCAAGCGGCTCACCGCCGACAATGCGATCGAGATGGGGCTCTCCGACCGCGGCCTGCTGAAGCCCGGCCTGAAGGCCGACATCAACGTGATCGACTACGACAACATGCGGCTGCGCCGTCCCGAGGTCGTCTACGACCTGCCGGCCGGCGGCAAGCGTCTGGTCCAGCGCACCGATGGCTTCGACGCGACCATCGTGTCGGGCTCGATCGTCTACCGCGACGGCGAACCGACCGGCGCATTGCCGGGCCGGCTGATTCGCTCGCGCTGATCCGTCATTTCGTCAGGCGTTCGCCCAGTTCGCCCTGGTACGAGCGATAGCGCGCGACTTCCTCCTTGAGGTAGTCGCCGGTCCCGGCCGTCGAGGTCGGCGGATAGACCTCGATGCCGGCCTTGAGCAGGCGCTCCTTCACGTCGGGCTCGACGATCGCCTCGTTGATCGCCTTGTTGAGCTTGGCGACAATCTCCGGCGGCATGCCCTTGGGCCCCATCATGATCACCCACGAGACCATGTTGGCGCCCTTCATGCCGAGTTGCTCCAGCAGCGGCACCTTCGCGACCAGCGGCGTGGCGCTGGGGGCGGCAAGCGCCAGCGGCCGCACGCTGCCGGCGCCGATCAGCGGCACGGCGGAGGCGAGCACGGCGACGCCGAAATCGGCCTCGCCCTTGCCCAGAGCCTCCATCATGGGCGCGCCGCCGCGATAAGGCACATGCGTGGCCGTGAGGCTGCCGGCGCGCTTCAGATAGACCTCGGCGCCGAACTGGCTGATGCCGGCCGGCCCCGACGAGGCGTAAGTCGCCGTGGCGGCGTTGGCGCGCAGATAGTCGTCCAGCATCTTCGTGGTGGTGAACGGCTTGCTCGATGGCACGACCAGGATCAGCGGCGACTGGCCGACCAGGGCGATCGGCGTGAAGTCGGTCAGCGGATCGTACTTGGCGTTCTGCGGCTGCATGATCGGGTTGATCGCGTAGGCGCCGGGATCGGAGAGGAAGATCCGGTAACCGTCCGGCGCCGCCGCGACGGTCGCGGCCGCGGCGATCGACCCGCCGGCACCCGGCCGGTTGTCGACTACGACCGCTTGGCCGAGCGACTTGGTGAGCCGCTCACCGAGGATGCGAGCGGCGATGTCGCTGGTGCCGCCGGGCGCGAAGCCCACGGTGATGGTGATCGCGCGGTCGGGGTAGTCGGCATGGGCCGCCATGGCGGATAGCGCCACCAGCGCCGTCGCTCCTGCAGCGAGGAGTCTTCTCTTCGTCGTCGACATCGCATGCCCTTCGGGCAAACTCAGTTGAGCATCTCTGGAATGGTGACGATGCGACAGCCCGCCGCCTCCAGTCCCTTCCGCACATGCCGTGCTACATTGACCGCCGTCGGCTCGTCGCCATGCAGGCAGATCGTCTCGACCTCGACGGTGACCTTCTTGCCCAGCCGCGACGTCAGGCAGCGGTCCTTCACCATGCTGAGGCACTGGGCCAATGCCTTGTCGGGGTCCTTGTAGACCGTGCCCGGGATCGAGCGCGGCGAGAGATTGCCGTCGTCCTCATAGTGGCGGTCGGCAAAGCCCTCGCGCGCGACCCTGAGGCCGAGCTTGCGGCCGGCATGCTCCATCTGTGAGCCGTAGAGCGCGACGTAGACGATGCTGTCGTCGACGGTCTGGATCGCCCGGCCGATCGCCAGCGCATAGTCCTCGCGCTCCGCCGCCATGTTGTTCAGCGCGCCGTGCGGCTTGAGATGCGTCACCGGCAGGCCGGCATAGCGTGCCATCGCCTGCAAGGCGCCGATCTGGTAGGCGACCATCAGTTCGAGATCCTTGGGCTTCATCTCGATGCGGCGTCGGCCGAACCCCCACAGGTCGTTGAAGCCGGGATGCACGCCCAGACTCACATCGCCGGCCTTCGCCAGCGTCACCAGCTTGTGCATGGTGTTGGCGTCGCCGGCATGGAAGCCGCAGGCGACGCTCGCCGACTTGATGACCGTCATGAGGTCGGTGTCGTTGCCGATATCGTAGGCACCGAAGCCTTCGCCGAT
>CAWUOG010000303.1:0-4003 GCA_963923875.1 uncultured Alphaproteobacteria bacterium | reverse complement strand
CGCTCGATCTGCAGAGCGTCGACACCCTGACCGACTTCTATCTGAGGTGCGGCGTACACGGCTTCACCCTGCTCGGGATGATGGGCGAGGCACACAAGCTCACCGCCGACGAGTCGCTCGACGTCGTGAAGCGGGTGGTGGGCCGCGCCGGCGACCGCCAGGTGATCGTCGGCGTCAGCCATGCCGGCCTCGAGAACGTGCGCCGGCTTTCCCATGAGGCGATGATCGCCGGCGCCTCCGGCGTGATGGTGGCGCCACCGGCCGGGCTGAAAGGCGACGACGGCATCTACAATTACTACGCCCAGGTCTTCCAGGCGCTGGGGCCCGATATCCCCGTCGTGTACCAGGACTACCCGCAGGCGACCGGCGTCTACCTGCCGCCGGCGGTGTTCGAACGGCTGGTCGACGACTTCAAGCAACTCGTGATGCTGAAGCACGAGGACGCTCCGGGCCTCGCCAAGCTGACGCGCGTGCGCGAAGGCGAGAAGAAGCCCGGCCGCCGCCGCGTCTCGATCCTGGTCGGCAATGGTGGCCTCTATTATCCGCAGGAGATGCGACGCGGCGCCGACGGCGCCATGACGGGCTTCGCCTGGCCGGAAATGCTGGTGCAGGTCTACGACCTGTTCGCCAGGGGGGAAGCCGAGAAGGCCGAGGACCTGTTCGACATCTATCTGCCGCTGGTGCGCCACGAAGTGCAGCCGGCGATCGGGCTGGCGCTGCGCAAGGAAGTGCTGTTCCGCCGGGGTGCGATCAAGAGCCCTCGGCAGCGCGCACCGGGCTCCTCGCTCGCCGCGCACGACAAGGCGGAACTCGAGAATCTCATCAAGCGCCTGGAGCGTCGGCTCGCCGCCGCCGGGCATGGCACCAAGGTCGCGGCGGAGTAGGGCGAATGGCTGATTTTGACCTGATCGTCCGCAATGGCCGCATCGTCACCGAGGATCGCCAGATCGACGGCGACGTCGGCGTGAGGGACGGCCGTATCGTCGCCGTCGAGCCCGGCCTGAAAGGCACGGGAAGCCGCGAGATCGATGCCGGGGGCAAGTTCGTCCTGCCCGGCGGCATCGATAGCCATGTCCATATCGAACAGAAGTCGGGCATGGGCGTGATGTGCGCCGACGACTTCTATTCGGGCACGGTCTCCGCCGCGTTCGGCGGCACGACCACGGTGATCCCGTTCGCCGCCCAGCATCGCGGCATGAAGCTGCGCCAGGTCGTGAAGGACTATCACGAGGCCGCCACCCCCAAGGCGGTGATCGACTACGGCTTTCACCTGATCATCACCGATCCGACGCCGCAGGCGCTGGGCCAGGACCTGCCGGCCCTGATCCGGGACGGTTATACCTCGTTCAAGATCTACATGACCTACGACGCCATGAAGGTCAGCGACTACCAGATGCTCGACATCCTGGCGCTGGCCCGCAAGGAAGGCGCCCTGGTCATGGTCCATTGCGAGAACCACGACATGATCCAGTGGCTCGCCCATCACCTGGTCGAGCAGGGCCATGGCGCGCCGAAGTTCCACGCCATCGCCCATGCCCGCGTCGCCGAGGCCGAGGCGACGAATCGCGCGATTTCGCTCGCCCGCCTGGTCGATGCGCCGATGCTGATCGTGCACATGTCGGAGATCGAGGCGATCGAGACGCTGCGCCAGGCGCAGAAGAAGGGGCTGAAGATCTTCGGCGAGACTTGCCCGCAATATATCGCCCTGACTGCCGACGACATGGACAAGCCCGGCGTCGAGGGCGCGATGTGGTGCTGCAGCCCGCCGCCGCGCGACAGTGCCGCCCAGGAGGCGGTGTGGGCGGCGCTGAAGGACGGCACCTTCCAGACCTTTTCGTCCGACCACGCGCCCTATCAGTTCAACGAGAAGGGCAAGATCCCCAAGGGCGACAAGACGACCTTCAAGGAAATGGCCAACGGCGTGCCCGGCCTCGAACTGCGTCTGCCGCTGCTGTTCAGCGAGGGCGTGCAGAAGGGCCGCATCAGCCTGCAGCAGTTCGTTCAGCTCGGCTCGACCAACCATGCACGCCTGTACGGCCTCTATCCGCGCAAGGGCACCATCGCCGTCGGCTCCGATGCCGATCTCGCGATCTGGGACCCCGACAAGGACGTCACCGTCCACTGGAAGGACCTTCACGACAATGTCGGCTACAGCCCCTACGAGGGCCGCGAGCTGAAAGGCTGGCCGGTCACCGTGATCAGCCGTGGCCGGGTCGTGGTCGAGAACGGCAAGCTCAACGCCGATCGCGGCTCGGGCAAGTTCCTGTCCCGGGATTCACCCGACAGCGCCAAGCCGAAGGGAATCACCGCGCCCGAGCTGCAGACCATGCAGCGGTTCGGGCTGAAGCCATTGTTTTGATGGACCGCGGGCCTCGAGGCCCGCTCATGTCCGAGGCGGGTCTGGAGGCCCGCGGTCCCAGGAGAGAGGAATGCAATGTCCCGTCGTCTAAAGGTTTCATCTGCCCAGTTGGGTCCGATCCATCTTCGCGACAGCCGCGCCAGCGTGGTCAAGCGCATGGTCGAGATGCTGAAGGAAGCCGATTCGCGCGGATCGAAGTTCGTGGTGTTTCCCGAGTTGGCGCTGACGACCTTCTTCCCGCGCTACTGGTACGACGACCCGAACGAGGTCGAGAAGTATTTCGAGAACCAGATGCCCAGCCCCGAGACGCAGCCGCTGTTCGAGCTGGCGCGGCAGAAGGGGATCGGATTTTACCTGGGCTATGCCGAGCGCACGGAGGAGGGCGGCAAGCCGCACCATTTCAATACCTCGATCCTGGTCGGCCCCGACGGCCGGCTGATCGGCAAGTACCGCAAGGTCCATCTGCCGGGCCATGACGACCATCGTCCGAACGTGCCGTACCAGCATCTCGAGAAGAAGTACTTCGAGGTCGGCAACCTGGGCTTCAACGTCTGGAAGATGTTCAAGGACGAGGTCCGAATCGGCCAGTGCATCTGCAACGACCGGCGCTGGCCCGAGACTTTTCGCGTCATGAGCCTCAAGGGCGCCGAGATGGTCGTGCTGGGCTACAACACGCCCTCCGACAACGTCTATGCACCGCATGAGCCACCCTACCTGCGGGTGTTCCATCACATGCTGTCGCTGCAGGCGGCGGCCTACCAGAACGGCATCTGGGTCATTGCGACGGCCAAGGCCGGCAAGGAAGACGGCTTCTGGCTGCATGGCGGTTCCGTGATCGTGGCGCCGACCGGCGAAATCGTCGCCAAGGGAACGACCGAGGAGGACGAGGTCATTTCCTACGACTGCGACCTGGGGTTGGGCGAGTACATCCGCAACACCACGTTCAACTTCGCCAAGCATCGCCGCCCCGAGCATTACAAGCTGATCTCCGAGCGCACCGGCGTCGAGATCGACCTGGCAAACTGAAGGACAGATCGATGGAATACGCCGCAACTGATCTCAACCCGCGCGACCGCTACAAGATCCTGACGGCCTTCGTGCTGCCGCGCCCGATCGCCTGGGTGACCACGCTCGGCCCGACCGGCGTGGTGAATGCCGCGCCGTTCAGCTTCTTCAACGTGTTCGGCGAGGACCCGCCGTTGATCATGTTCGCTATCAACAAGCGCCCGGACGGCCGACTGAAAGACACCTGGATCAACATCCAGCGAACCAACGAGTTCGTCGTTCACATTCCCGACGAGCCGCTGGCCCTGCAGATGCACAATTCCAGCGGCGACTTTCCGCCGAACGTCAGTGAGCCCGACTATGTCGGCCTGAAGCTGGCGCCCTCGCAGGACGTCAAGGTGCCGCGCCTGGCCGCCGCCCCGTGGGCGATGGAATGCAAGACCTGGCAGATCATCAACGTGAAGGATGAGCGCCAGTTGATCATCGGCGAGGGCACGCGCTTCCACATTCGCGACGAACTGTGGGACCCCAAGGCGATGCGGGTCTACATGGAGAAGTACCATCCTATCGGCCGCATGTTCGCCGACAGGTACTGCCGCACCGACGACCGGCTCGATTTTCCGGCGGCTCCGGTGGTGA
>CAWUOG010000302.1:0-4020 GCA_963923875.1 uncultured Alphaproteobacteria bacterium | reverse complement strand
GCTGCGGATCTGACATGGCCGGCGACGACCCGCTCCGCTCCCGCCTGAAAGGCCTCGAATTCCTGCGTGCCGCCTGCGCGCTGGTGGTGCTGCTGAACCACGTCTATTGCGAGGGCGCCGACTTGCCGCAGTTCACGCCAATCGTGGCGATCGCTGCCTATTCGGTCGAGGCAGTGATGGGCTTCTTCGTGCTGTCCGGCTGCGTGATCGCATTGCAGGATTACGACCGCGCGGGTCCCTATTTTCGCGCCCGGCTGGTACGCATCCTGCCGATCTACTACGTCGTACTGGCGATCAGCCTCGCCGCCATGGTGGCCTGCGGTGCGCATTTCGGTGCCTGGCAGTTGATCGGCAATCTCCTCTTTCTGCAGACGCTCGACTGGAGCCCGCTCAATCCGCTGCGCTTCTTCATTCCGTCATGGAGTCTCAGCTACGAGCTCTATTACTACGCGGCCTTCATCCTGGTCATGCTGGTGCCGCGGCTCCTGCTGCCGCTTATGCTGGGCAGTGTCGCCGTCGGCATCGCACTCTATTTCACGCCACTGCCTGCGCCCGCGATGTGGTTGCTGCACGCCTTCTCCTTCTTCGCGATGTGGCTGGGTGGCGTGATGGTCACCCGGCTGGTCCGCGCCGGCTACACCGTGTCGCTCGGCACCGGCGCCTTCATGTTCGCCCTGGGACTGAGCTTCGCCCACCTGCCGCTGTCACAGCCCGAGAAATTCGACTTCGAGCGCCTGTTCGATTTCAGTCTGTGCTTCTCGTTTTTGGTGTGGGCGCTGCTGTCCGAAGGCCTGCGCGGCACCCCCGACGCGAAGCGGCGGTTCGAACTCGATCTCCGCCTCCCCGCACGGCTCGCACTGACGGCGATCGTGCTCGGCCTGTTGTGGACCTTCTCGCCCGTGCACCTTGCCAACAAGCTGGCTCTAAGCGCTGCGGCGGCTGCGCTGGCGCTGGCGCCCGGCCCGGTGGTCGGGCTGGCGGGGCGCGTGGCGAAGCCCGCGACGCCGTTCATGGTCTATGTAGCTGGGCTGAGCTACGCGCTCTATCTGGTGCACTATCCGCTGGTGCAGACCTTCAACCTGCTGCACCCCTTCCCGCCCTTCGTCGACCTGATCGTGGTGGTGGCGCTGAGCTTCCTGCTCGCACACCTGCTCGATTACGTGTTCCAGCCCTGGGTCCGCCGCCGGCTGCTGCCGCGGCCGGCCAGCACGAACATGCCGGCCAGCACCACCAGCAAGTCGAGCCCGCGCACGTAGAACAGGACGTCGAGCCAGCTCTCGCTCACCGTGAGTTTGCGGCCGGGCTGCAGCGGACCGAGCACGAGGTCCTGACCGCACGCGCCGGCCGTCGCCGCGCCATCGCCCTGGCGGTAGCTGACCAGCCCGATCGGGCCGTCCTTGACTGCGACGTAGGGGCGATCGGCCGCGAGGCCCTTGCGGATCTCGGCATACGACACTCTCTGCAACTCGTTGTCGGCCGGACATGTCTGGGGCAGCCCGGCGTAGCGCGGCATGAATTCGCGGATGCCCCACACGCCGTCACCCTTGTCGTAGTCGACGAACAGGTGGCGGTCGCTGCCCCCTTCCATCAGCTTGACGAAGTAGCGCGGCGCCTGGCCGAGCGACACCCAGACCATGGCCGCGATCGCCGGCGGCACCAGGATGGCCGGCATCCAGCCCGGCGGCGTGCCGGTGTAGCGCCAGCCCGCGAGCAGGACCGCGAAGCCGAGGAACGACGCCGGCAGCATGAAGCGCCAGATGAAGACCGAGAGGTTGAGCACCGGCACCTGCGCGACCAGCGCGCTGACATAGACCGACTGGATGGTCAGCACCGCGAGCCACACCACCACCACCGTCCAGACCCGCCCGCCCAGCCGACCGCGCGCAAAGAACAGCATGGCCAGGAAGGTGATCGGCAGCCACGGTCCGATGCCGCGGAAGTCGCGGGGATGCACGATGTCGAAGACGGTCAGGAACGAGCCGAGGAAATCGTTGGGCAGGGCTTCGGGGCCGAGGATGAGGTCCTTCCAGAGGAACTGCGGCAGCCAGAACGGAACGGCGAGCAGGATGGCGAGCGCAAGCGGCACCAGGCTGCGCCGCGCGAGCTCGGGCAGCGAATGGCGCGACAGGCAAAACGGCGCCACCAGCTCGCACACCAGGCTCTGCGCCAGCACGATCGGATGGCCGCAGGCCTGCAGGAAGATCAGGCCGGTCAGGGTCGAGGTGCGGTAGCCAGTGACGATGCCCACGACCACCCAGGGAATGAACGAATAGACCCAGAATTCGGCGAAGGCCGCGCGCCCGCACCACAGCACGTAGACATAGTTGGCGAACAGGAAGAGCGCAGCGATCAGCCATTCCGCGGTCTGAGAGCGGCGCTGCAGGGTGCCGCCCTCGCGCTGCGACAGGACCAGCGCCTGCAGGCCGAAGGACAGGCCGAGATGCAGCGCCACTGCCGTGAGCTTGAAGCCGATCACCGCCGGCACGCCCACCAGGTTGAGCAACGTCGCCGGCAGATACGGCAGCACACTGTAGAAGACGAAGACCGGCAATACCTGGCCCGTCGTCGGGTTGGTCAGCAGCATGCCGAGCTGGCCGTGCCGGAATTGCTCCGCCAGCGCCACGATGCGGTAGGTGTGGCTGTAGGTGTCGTCTCCCCACGAGAAGACGACGTTCAGCAGCACGACGCAGGCCGAGAGCCAGAACACCAATTGCCCCTGCTGCCGCCACAGGCCGCGCAGGATCAGCAGGCCAAGCAGGATCAGCGGCACGAAGTAGAGCGTGCACGTCACTGGATGCTCCGACGCGAGCTGAGCCACCCCGCCGAATACCAGCGAGATCTTTCCCTGAATCACGCTCCACATTGCCAAGTTCTTCCCCGCAAGCCCCGAGCCTACTGTAGCACAGGCACCGGCCGCCGGGCCGCGAGAGCGACAGCAGCTGCTGCCAATGCAGCAAGGCCAAGTGTTACGAGTGAATAGGAGTAGTTGCCGCTCCAGTCGCGCAGCGCGCCGGACAGCAGAGGGCCCACAGCGGCGCCGATCACCTGGAAAGTAAGGGCAGTCCCCCGGATCGCCCCGTAGCTCTCGCGGCCGAAATAGTCCGCCCAGGCCACTGGCAGCGTCGTCATGATGCCGCCGATCCCGAAGCCGAACACACCGGCGGCGATGAAGGCGATGGCCACCGAATCGACACCGATCAGTCCGAAGGTTCCGACGCCCATCAGCAGCGCCGCCACGACAAGGCTCGCCTGGATCGGCCAGCGTCGCGGCAGAAAGCCGATGGTCAGGCTCGCCAGTGCCGACATCGCCGAAAATACGCTGATCACCGTCGCGGCCAGGATCGGCGAGAAGCCGCGCTCGATGAGGTGCGGCGCCTGGTGCAGGCTGACGCCGGCCTGCACCGGAAAGACCAGCAGCGTGTAGAGCGCGAGCAGCCAGAAGGCCCCGGTGCGCATCGCCTGGGCACGCGTGAAGGCTGGCTCCTTGATCGGCGCCGCGCCCTTGGGCTGCACACGGTCGGGCACGAGGCCGAGGTCCTCGGGCTGGCGCACCAGAAACAGCCAGGCCGGCAGGAAGCCAACCGCCAGCACGGTCGTTCCGATGGCGACCCAGCCGTCGCGCCAGTCGCCGCCACTCATGGCGTACTGAGCCAGGATGGGCATCGCGACCAGGCCCGACATCTGGAAGAGCGTCGCGATCGAGTTGGCGCGCGCCCGCCTCGCCACGAACCAGTTGGTGAGTGCGCCCGACAGGCCGAGCTCATAGGGCGCCGCCCAGATCATGCGGGCGAAGCAGAACACCAGATAGAAGAAGAGCAGCGAGTGCGTGAGCGACAGCGCCAGGGTCGACAGCCCGGTGCCGAGCACGGCGAGACAGAGAATGAGACGGGCGCCACGGCGATCCATCACCGGCCCCAGCAACGGGGCGGCGAACGCCGCGAGCACACCGCCCAGCGAGACCGCACCGGCAATCGCCGCGCGCGTCCAGCCGAACTCGGCCGTCATCGGAACGATGAATAC
>CAWUOG010000301.1:0-4024 GCA_963923875.1 uncultured Alphaproteobacteria bacterium | reverse complement strand
CGGACCACCAAGCACCGATGTAAAAGTCTTGGTGAGCATGACGTTGATGTAGCTCTTTGGGAGCCCCCCTCCGCTGCACGTGGAACTGCAGGACACAGTCACGCCGGGGGTGCACTCGCAAAATTTTCTGCTCGTTGCCGTGACGCCTGACAGGCCGGTGGCGTTCTGGGCGGTCAGGTTGATGATCGCAGTGTCATTCGGAGCTGCCATTCCGTACTGGACGCCTGCTCTCGCTCCCTGGAGCAAGGCCGACTTCTCGAGCCCAAAGCGGGCGAGATCCATCGTCCCGACGACAAGAAGAAGGAGCATCGGGAGAGCGATTGTAAACTCGAGCATTGCGGAGCCGGCCCCATCGGAAGCGAGGGATCGAAGAAAGGTCCCTGACTTCATGGCCATCCCAAGACTCCTACTCAAGGACCTTGCTCTTGTAGGTGTTCGCGCTGGTCCGGATCGCCGGTCGCTTGGTGCCGCCCGCATCGCAGCCGGCGATATAGTTGTTATTGTACAATGAGAACTTGACGTACCGACCGACCCACACCGTGCAACCGACATTGCTCTTGCTGATGTTGTTCAGGTTCGTGATGTCGATCCGGTTTTGGGGAACGTAGATTCCGCCCTGGATCTTCGCATTGTTCACGGACGTGATTACGAAGGCCCGCGATGGCGATGTCATGGTGCCCGGAGTCGCGCGGCGGTCCTGGTAGAACAGGAGACCCGGGAACAGCGGTTCATTCATGCAGGCGGATGGTGGATTGTTGACCGAGCACGGAACTGGCGGATTAAGCGTCACATTGTTCACGTTGGAGATGGTTACCCCGCCAACATCCGAACTCGCGCCCGTCGTCGTCGTGAGTACAAAAGTGACCCCCGTACCATTGGCGCACCTGGGACAACTGATGTTGTTGGTTTCCTTCAGCACGAGATCGCCATTGGCGACATAATAGACGCCGGGCGAGAAGTAGATGTTGTTGTATCCCGAAGCCTTGAGGCCACCGCAGTAGGTGCCGGGAACGAGCGTGATCGACGATCCCGATCCGGATTGGTTGAACGAACTGAAGCCGCAGCCCCCCGGGGCGGGTACGGGCAGGCTGCCGTATGGATCGTCCACGGCTGTCGCCTGGTTCTGCTGGACAGGATTGGCAAGGTATAGGTGATTGTATGAGGACGCGGCGAATGAGCCGCGCGCCCAAATCGACTTCATCGTCGCGTTGTTGAAGTTGGAAAAATTGATGGACGCGTTCGAGCCTGAGCCGGTCGCGGTGCCATTCGATATCACCGTGCAGTCTGAGTTGAAATTGTTCAGCGACGTGACGCTGATGCCTTGCTCATTGGCGGTCGTGAGGGCGACGAAGCAACCTTCCGGGCTCATGGTGTCAGAGGTGTAGCCGCTTTGCGCGGCGACCGCGCGAGACACCATGCTGACATTCGTAGTGCTGAACCCAAGGAGCTTTTCAAACGCAGCTCCGAGGGTAAGTCCCACGGGCTTGGTAATGATGACTTCGACGGCGCCCGGAACGGAAGCGTTGGGCCCCGAAGAAGGAGGGGAATTCACCGCTATCGACACATTCTCCACGCCGTTCTGAAAGCCATTGCGTCGTGCTTCATACAGGGCGGTAGACGTGATCGTTGCTGTGGTCTTGCCGGCAAGCCGATCAAACGAACCCGCGAGCGCCGCGGCATCGGCCGCATTTTCCATTTGCCGTTTGGTCACGTAGAGCCGGCCTGTATCAATCGCAAGACCAGCCGTACCGAGAAGCAGCGGAAGCACGGCGGCAACAGTGATCATGCTGCCCGATTCGCTCTTTAGAACTCGCCGCAGAAGCGAGCCAAAACGGCGCTTCCTGGGTCGACTTGGGCGGAAGTTCATAATTACCTCGCGATGAGGAAATTCAGGGCCAGTTGAAGCCGATGCTTCATTGTCGAAGGAAAGCCTTTTGCGGTAATTCCCGAAAGACGGAGTAATACCTACGATGCCTCCCGGTGATTCGGACCGAATCGGACGTGAACTGGACGCATGAGGCGATCACAGCAGGCCGACGATCTGGATCGCGGCCGGCGTGATCACCACCGCCAGCAGCACCGGCAGAAAGAACACGATCATGGGCACGGTCAGCTTCGGAGGCAGGGCATTGGCCCGGCGCTCGGCGTCGGCCATCCGGCCATCGCGGCTTTCCTGCGCCAGCACGCGCACGGTGTCGCCCAGCGACGTGCCATACTGGTCGGCCTGCGCCAGTGCAGTGGCCGCCGCCCGGATCTCGTCCAGCCCGGTGCGATGCGCCAGAGCCTCGTAGACCTGGCCGCGATCGGCGATGTAAGCGAGCTCGGCGGTGACCAAGTTGAGCTCATCGCCGAGTTCGCGCGACTGTCCGCCGATCTCGTCAGCCACCTTGCGCAGCGCCATCTCGATGCTCATGCCGGCGCCGATGCAGATCAGCATGAGGTCGAGCGCATCGGGCCACGCGTCGCGGATCGACGTTTGCCGCTTGAGAATGCGATTCTGGAGGTAGAGGGACGGGGCGTAGTAGCCGGCCAGCGCGGCGGCGATGACCGCTGTCACTCTCACCGACAGTGGGTAAGGCAGGTCCAGCAGGACGAAGATATAGAGCGCGGCCACGGCCGCTGCGGCGACCGGCGCCAGGCTGCGCGCGACCAGGAACACGGTGACCGGGCCCCGGCCGCGAAATCCCGCCATCCGGAGCTTCGAGCGCATGTCGCCGTCGTCAGACTGCGTTTCAAGGTGCAGCGCATTGTATAGCCGCTGGTAGATCGGGCGCGCCTTGACGAGGCTCGCCGAGCCTGCCGCAGGGCTGATCGGCGTCGCGGCCGTTTCGATCGACAGTTGTCGGACCTTGGCCGCGAATTGGCGTCGGGGAACCGCCGGCCACGTCATCACCACGCCGGCGACGGTGAGGCCGGCAGCGACCGAGAGGGCAGCGAGGACGGAGGACTGGTCGATGTCGATCACGGGATGTCCCCCTCCTCAGATTCGAAGGTCGATCATGCGCCGCATGACGAGCACACCGATCAGCATCCAGACGGCGCAAACGCCCAAAACGGCGCGACCGATGCCGTGCGTGAACATCAGGCCGATGTAGTTCGGGCTGGCGAAATGCAGGACCAGTCCCAGGATGATCGGCAGCGCGCCGATGATGAGCGCCGAGGACTTGGCCTCGGAGCTCATGGCCTTGATGCGAAGCCGCAGCTTGCGGCGCGCGCGCAGGACCGTCGACAGATTGGACAGCGCCTCGGACAGGCCACCGCCGGAGCGCGCCTGCATGGTCAGCACCGTCACGAATAGCCGGACCTCGGGCAGCGGCATCCGGAGTGAGAAGCGCCGCAGCGCCTCCTCGAGCGAGGCGCCAAGCGCCTGTTCCTGGACGATCATGCCGAACAGGTGCTTGATCGGCTCGCGCGCGTCGCGGCTCACCATCCGCAGACACTCGCCGACGGGCAGTCCAGCCCGCACACCGCGTACGATGATATCCACGGCGTCGGGAAAGTCGCGGATAAAGACCCGCTGATGGCGCAGCCTCAGGAAGCGCGCGGCGGACCAAAGGGTCGCCGCCGCCGCCGTGCCGGCGGCCATACCGGAAACCGCGAGGCCCAGCCGCAGCCACGTGCCGGCGCCGAGCGCCAGGGCGAACACGAGCGCCGCTGCCAGCACGGCGACGCGGGTCGCGCCTGGATCGATGCCCTCCACCAGTGCGCTCCACCGCGTCCGGCCAGCCTGCGCCAGCCGGGCGAGGCCCGGCGCGCTGGCCGGCAGGCGGCTGGCGGAAAGTGGCTGGGCGCGTGGAGCGGCGCGCGTGGCGACCGTAGCGTAGCGTTCAAGGGCGCTGTCGAGTTCCCGCCGCCGCTGCGAACGCGGCAGCCATAGCACGACCAGCATCAGCATCGCGGCGCTGCCGAGAAGCAGGAGCACCAGGAGGGACGTGATGGTCGAGGCGGGCATGTCGGGGTTCCCGTTGACGCAAGACTGGGCTAGTGCGCGCGGTCGGTGGCCGCGCCGAGGGCTGCCGCCAGG
>CAWUOG010000300.1:0-4033 GCA_963923875.1 uncultured Alphaproteobacteria bacterium | reverse complement strand
AGCCGCGACGGTTGCGCGTAGCTGCGATCCTCGACGGGCAGCCGGCCTTCCTCGATCGCGTGGCAGGCGACGCTGCCGCCCTCGATCTCCACCGCCTTCGGCCGCTCGCTCTTGCACCGTTCGTTGGCGAACGGGCAGCGCGGATGGAACGTACACCCGCTCGGCGGGTTGATCGGACTCGGCACCTCACCGGCGACCGGCGTGCGCTGACGGCCGGTCATATCGAGATCCGGAATCGTGTCGAGCAGCATGCGCGTGTAGGGATGCTTGGGCCGCCGGAATAGCGTATCGGTCGGCGCCTGCTCGACCAGCCGGCCGAGATACATCACGCCGACGCGCGTCGAGATGTGATAGACGACCGCGAGGTTGTGGCTGATGAACAGGTAGGTGAGCTGCAGGCGACGCTGCAGGTCCATCATCAGGTTCAGAATCTGCGCCTGCACCGAGACGTCCAGCGCCGACGTCGGCTCGTCGCACACCAGAAACTCGGGCTGGCTCGCCAGCGCGCGCGCGATCGAGATGCGCTGGCGCTGGCCGCCGGAGAATTCGTGCGGGTACTTCACACCGTCGGCCGGCGTCAGGCGCACCTGGCGCAGCCGCTCGCCGACCTGGGCCTCGAGATCGGCCTTGTCCCTGGCGAGACCGAAGGCGCGGATCGGTTCGGCCACGATGTCGAAGACCCGCCAGCGCGGATTGAGACTGGCAAAGGGATCCTGGAAGATCATCTGCATGCGCCGGCGCAGCGCCGCGTTGTCGGCGCCGCTGCGCTTGCCCGACATGTCGTGGCCATCGAACGAGATCGAGCCCGCGGTCGGCGGATAGAGGCCGACCACCAGGCGCGCCACCGTCGACTTGCCGCAGCCGGACTCGCCCACCAGCGAGAAGGTCTCGCCCCTGGCGATCTCGATGTCGATGCCGTCGACCGCCTGCACGATCTGGCGGGGCCGGCCTTCCAGCTTGCGTACCAGCCACGGCGCGGAGACGTCGAAGTGGCGCTTCAGCCCCTCGATGTGCACGTACGGCCGCGATTGCCGGGGGGACTGGCCGTCAGGCATGGGCCTGCTCCTTCGCGACCGGGGCGCCGACGCTGCGCGTATCGTGCAGCCAGCAGGCGGCACGGCCGGTGCCTGCCGGCATCAGGTCCGGCCGTTCGACGAGGCATCGTGCGCCGCGCTGCGGACAACGCGGATTGAACGCGCACCCTTTCGGGATCTCGGTCAGGCGCGGCATCGAGCCGTCGATCTGCGTGAGGCGCTCGGAGCGTTCGCCCAGGTGCGGGATCGAGCCCATCAGGCCCTTGGTATAGGGATGCTGCGCGCTCTTGATGACGTCGCGCACCGGGCCGATCTCGGCGATGCGGCCGGCATACATCACGGCGACGCGGTCGGCGGTCTCGGCGATCACGCCCATGTCGTGGGTCACCAGCATCACCGCCGTGCCATGCTCGCGGCAGAGCCGCTTCAACAGCGCAATGATCTGCGCCTGGATCGACACGTCGAGCGCGGTGGTCGGCTCGTCGGCCACGATCAGGCGCGGGCCGGCGCACAGCGCGAGCGCGATGACCACGCGCTGGCGCATGCCGCCGGAGAACTGGTGCGGATAGTGGTCGATGCGATGCTCGGCACCGGGGATGCCGACTTCCTTCAGGAGATCGAGGGCGCGGGCGCGGGCCTGCGACGCCGACAGCGGCAGGTGGGTCTGGATGGTCTCGATCAGCTGGCGGCCGACCGAATAGAGCGGGTTCAGGCTGGTCAGCGGATCCTGGAAGATCGCGCCGATCCTGGCACCGCGGACCTTGCGCATCTCCTCGTAGGGCAGGTTGTCGATGCGCCGGCCTTCGAGCCGGACTTCGCCCGCCGCGATCCTGCCGGGCGGCTCGAGAAGCCCGATGATGGCATTGCCGGTCAGCGACTTCCCGGCGCCCGATTCACCCACCACGCCCAGAACCTCGCCCGGCGCGATGTCGAAGGAGACGTCGTCGACCGCCAGCAGCGTGCCGCGCCGGGTCGGGAACTCGACGCGCAGATTGCGCACCTCGAGCAGCGGCGGGTTGTTGGTTTCGGTCATCGCAGCTTCGGGTTCAGTGCGTCGCGCAGCCAGTCGCCCAGCAGGTTCACCGCCAGGACCAGCGAGGCGAGCGTGATGCCGGGAAATACCGTGATCCACCATTCGCCCGACTGCAGCAGTTCGTTGCCGATGCGGATCAGGGTGCCGAGCGACGGCTGGGTCGAAGGCAGGCCGACGCCCAGGAAGGAGAGCGTCGCCTCCGAGATGATGGCGAGGCCGAGATTGAGCGTGGCGATCACCAGCACCGGGCCCGTCACGTTGGGCAGCACGTGCCGCACCATGATCAGGATCGGCGACAGGCCGATCACGCGCGCGGCCTGGACATACTCCTTGTTCTTCTCGACCAGCACCGAGCCGCGCACGGTGCGAGCGTACTGGACCCAGAATGACAGGCCGATCGCGCCCACGATCACGAAGACCGCGATCTCGTCGTGCTGTTTCACCGAGGTCAGGCCGCGCGCGATGCCGTCGATCAGCAGGGCCACCAGGATGGCGGGAAACGTGAGCTGGACGTCGGCAATGCGCATGATCACCGCGTCGGTCGTGCCGCCGACATAGCCGCTGACAAGGCCGAGCGCGATGCCCAGCACCATGGCGACGAGTACCGAGGCGAATCCAACGATCAGCGACAGCCGCGTGCCGTACATGATCGAACTCAGTACATCCCGGCCCTGATCGTCCGTACCGAGCGGAAACGCCCATTCGCCGTCGGGAGACAGTAGCACCGGCGGCTTGAGCCCGTCGCTCAGGCTGAGCGTCGCCGGATCGAACGGCGTGTGCGGCGCCAGCACCGGCGACAGGAAGGAGATCAGGATGATCAGCAGCGTGGCGACCGCCGCCGCGACCGTGAGCCACGACGACTTGAAGCTCCACCAGACGTCGCTGTCGGCGACCTTGTTCAGCCAGGCGGTCACGGTCAGTGCCCTCCCGCCTTCGCCGCGCCGCCCTGCCCGCGCAGGCGGGGATCGACGGCGAAGTAGAGGAGATCGACGACCAGGTTGATGACCACGAACAGCAGGCCGATCAGCATCAGGTAGGCGGCCATGACGGGAATGTCGGAGAACTGGACCGACTGGATGAAGAGCTGGCCGACGCCCGGCCAGGCGAACACGGTCTCGGTGACCAGGGCAAAGGCGATCAAGGCCCCCAGCTGCAGCCCGGCCACGGTGATCACCGGCACCAGCGTATTCTTGAGCGCATGGCCGAAATTGATCGCGCGATTGGAGAGCCCGCGGGCGCGCGCGAACTTGATGTAGTCGGTGCGCATCACCTCCAGCATCTCCGAGCGCACCAGGCGCATGATCAGGGTGAGCTGGAACAGGCCGAGCGTGATCGAGGGCAGGATCAGGGCCTTGAGCCCGCTCACCGTGGCGAAGTTGGTCGTCCACCAGCCGAACGTCACCGTCTGGCCGCGCCCGAAGGCCGGCAGCCAGTGCAGGATCACCGCAAAGAGCAGGATCAGCAGGATGCCGATCAAGAAGGTCGGTAAAGAGACGCCGATCAGCGACACCGCCTGCAGCAGGCGGCTGGTCCAGTGTCGCGGGTAGAGGCCGGTGTAGACGCCCATCGGGATGCCGAATACCAGCACGAACATGGCCGCGCAGAACGACAACTCGATGGTCGCAGGCAGCCGCTCGACGATCATGCGATTGACCGGCTCGGAGGTGCGGTAGCTCAGGCCGAACTTGCCCTGTGCGGCATTGGTCAGGAACCGGAAGAACTGGACCGGGGCCGGGTCGTTCAGGCCGAGCCGCTCGCGCAACGCCTCGCGCTCCTGCATCGAGGTGTCCTGGCCGACCATGGCGTTGATCGGGTCCCCGACGTAGCGGAACAGGAAGAAGGAGACGACACCTACGGCCAGCAGCACGGCCACCGACTGCAGCAGGCGTCGCAGAATGAAGACCAGCATCGATGATTTGTATTCTTGTTGGCCTCTCCCCCGCTAGGGGGAGAGGCGGCAAAGTTG
>CAWUOG010000299.1:0-4050 GCA_963923875.1 uncultured Alphaproteobacteria bacterium | reverse complement strand
ACCATCTGGTGATCGGCCGCAAGGGTCATGCCAGTTTTCGGAGTCTGGGCCTGCTATAGTTGCGGCCCATGAGCAGCAGGAACAACGGCCGGATCTTCGTCGGCATCGGCGGCTGGACCTTCGAGCCGTGGCGCGGTGTCTTCTATCCCGACGGTCTGACGCAGAAGCGCGAACTGGAATATGCCAGCCGCAAGCTCACCTCGATCGAGATCAACGGCACCTATTATTCGAGCTTCAAGCCGGACAGCTGGAAGAAGTGGCGCAGCGAGACGCCGGACGGCTTCGTGTTCGCCATGAAGGCATCGCGCTTCTGTACCAATCGCCGCGTGCTGGCCGATGCCGCCCAGTCGGTCGAGCGCTTCGTCGGCCAGGGCCTGGTGGAGCTCGGCGATCGGCTGGGACCGATCAACTGGCAGTTCATGGCGACCAAGAAATTCGACGCCGAGGACATCGAGAGCTTCCTGAAGCTGCTGCCCCGCCAGGCGGGCAAGCTGCCGCTGCGTCACGCCCTCGAAGTGCGCCATGCGAGCTTCAAGGACCCGCGCTTCTACGACCTCTGCCGCAAGTACAATGCCGCGATCGTCTACGCCCACGACGACGAATTCCCCGAGATCGACGAGCCGACGGCGGACTTCACCTACGCCCGCCTGATGAAGACGCAGGACAAGGTGAAGGCCGGCTACAAACCGGCCGAGCTCGTTGGTTGGGCCGGACGCGCCAAGGCGTGGGCCGGGCGCGGCGACGTGTTCGTCTATTTCATCTCCGGCGCCAAGGCGCGCAATCCGGCCGCCGCCCAGGCGCTGATCGAAAGGCTCTGAGGCGGGAATATCCCCGCCGGTGGCCTTGACGAATGGGGTGCCGGATCCTTACTGTTAACGATATGGTTAACTATCAAGCGGCGACGCTCGACCGCACCTTCGCGGCCCTCGCCGATCCGACCCGCCGCGCCCTGCTCGCCCGCCTCGACGAGGAGGACAGTCTAACGGTCAGCGAGCTGGCCAAGCCCTTCCCGGTCTCCCTGCCGGCGATCATGAAGCACCTCGACGTGCTGTCCGACGCGGGCCTGATCCAGCGCACCAAGACCGGCCGCAGCGTCGCCTGCCGCCTGACGCCCAAGCCGATGGAGCAAGCGATGAACTGGCTCGCCCACTACGAGCGCTATTGGACGGAGCAGCTCGATCGCCTGGCCGCCTTCCTGGAGAACGAAGAATGGCAAGCAAACCCAGCCTCACCCTCAAGCGGCGACTCAAGGCGCCGCCGGAGAAAGTCTACGAAGCCTGGACGAAGCCGGAGCAGATGATCCGCTGGTGGGGCAAGAGCACCTGCCGGGATCCCATCGCCGAAACCGACGTCAAGGTCGGCGGCCGCTTCCGCGTCCAGTTCTGGGGCGAAGGCGGCGAGCATCACAGCGTGAGCGGCGTCTATCGCGAGATCGAGCCCAACCGCCGGCTCGTTTTCTCGTGGGCCTGGCAGAGCACGCCGGAACGCGAATCGCTGGTCACGATCGGCCTCAGGCCCGACGGTGACGGCACGATCCTGACCCTGCAGCACGAGCAGTTCTTCGACCAGAAGGCCTGCGACGATCACGGCGTCGGCTGGAACGCCGCGCTCGACAATCTCGAACGGATCTTCGCTTGAACCTCGGCTTCTACCGCACGCCGGTCGATCTCAGCGCCGCCGGCAAGCACGCGCCGCTGCTGAAGAACCTGCCGCGCGATGTCGGCGCCCTTACCCGGGTCGTCCAGGGCCTCCTGATCCACGAGCACATGGCCGAGGCCTACGGCGTGAAACTGTCGCCGGAGCGGCATGCCGAGGCCCATGTCCGGCCGCTGGAGGCGATGCTCGACCGCATCGTCGCCGCCGATCCGCGGCCGCTCTCAGCACAACGCGCGCCCGAAGGCCGCTACGTCTGTGTCTGCCGCTCCTTCACGCTGCTGATGGTGGCGCTGCTGCGCCACCAGGGCGTTCCCGCCCGGGCACGCTGCGGATTCGGGACGTACTTCGAGAAGGGCAAGGGCTACGACCATTGGGTCGCCGAGTACTGGCGCGATGCCGAGAAGCGCTGGGTCATGGTCGATGCCCAGATCGACGACCGGCAGCGCCAGATGTTCGGCATCGCGATCGACACGCTCGACGTGAAGCGCGACCAGTTCCTGGTCGCGGGCGATGCCTGGCGGCACTGTCGCGCCGGCAATCTGGACCCCAGGAGTTTCGGCATCCTCGACATGTGGGGTTACTGGTTCATCGCCAGCAACGTGATCCGCGACATCGCCGCCCTCAACAACCGCGAGATGCTCCCGTGGGACGTCTGGGGCGCGATGACCCAGGACGACTCGCAGATCGATTTCGCGCTGTTCGACCGACTGGCCGAGCTCACCCATGAGCCGGACGGGCATTTCGACGAACTGCGCGCGATCCACAGGGATCCACGCTTCGCGGTTCCCGGAACCGTCTTCAATGCCGTTCTCAACCGGACGGAAGCCGCCTGATCCAGCCTTTTCGGATAGTGGAAATCTGGCTGCACGCAACGCGGGGGATGGGTGTAAGCTTTTGCCGTTGCGGCAGGAGGAACCGATGCCCGCTCTCTCACTCGATCACTGGAACGTCTACTGCAAGGACCTCAAGAAGACCGTGCGTTTCTACGAGCGCTATGTCGGTCTCAAGGACGGCGACCGCCCGCCCTTCAACTTTCCCGGCGCCTGGCTCTATGCCGGCGACAAGCCGATCCTGCATCTGGTCTCCGAAACCGGCCATAAGGGCCATGGCAGCGGCGCAATCGACCACGTCGCGATCAATTGTGCCGACATTCGCGGCACGATCGACCAGCTCAAGAAGGACAAGCAGACCTTCGAGGTGCGCAAGGTGCCCGAGCGCCCGCTTCAGCAAGTCTTCATCCACGATCCCGATGGCGTGATGATCGAGCTCAATTTCTGGCACGAAGAACTGGTGCCCGAGATCGAGGACACCGATGCCTTGCCGGGCAAGCGCACCCGCGCCGAGATGAAGCAGCCCGGGAAGAAGGCGGCGAAAGTTCCGGCGTAATCCGGGCGCGCGCCCGACCATCGAAGACGGTCCGCGCTCTCCTGATATTGGTCCTGCCGTCGATCATCCCGGTCGGCGGCTCCGTCTACAGGGGTAGCCGTACCCGGTTTACGCCGTTCGAAGCACTCGCTTTGGGCGCTCTCGTCGCACTGTCCCGCCCACTCCTCGCGATCGCAGGTCTTGCGACTTTCGTGAAGACGCTTGCAGGCCCTGGCGTGGCTGGCCTGCCTCGCCTGGCGCTACCGCGCCATTGCCTGATCAGTCGAGCGTCGGCGTTGCCATCAGTCTCTCGACGTAGTCCCGCGGCAGCAGATCGCGACCGGCCAGCAGGTGGCCGAGATATTCGCGCGTCGGCTTCAGCCCCTCGCCAGTCCTGAGCGCTACATAGGTAATGGCTTCGACCGTCGCGCCGGTATCGGCGCGGATCACGGGCACGGTTCGACGCTCGTAGTGGCCGTCCGCCACGCCTTCGTAAATGTCGAGCACCTCCAGGCCGGCAACAGGCATGGCATTCAGGGTGCCATGCACGACCTCGCCCGAAGCCGGCACGATGTTGCCGGCTCCCGCGCCCGCGGGGGCGCGTCTTGCCTTGTCGAAAGTGAGCCGCCAATCCACGAGCCGGCCTCCAACGCGCGGCCCCATCGCGACGCCCTTGGGCTTCAGTCGCACGTCGACCAGGCGCGCCACGTCCATGTTCGAGCCGTAGGCGAAATACCAGATCATGCCATCCGCCATACCCGCACCTTGTCGCTGTAGCCGCGAATCGCCAATTCGCCGAGATCGGTGGCGTCATCCGCGCCCGCGGCGCGCCGTACCGCCTCGGAGACCAGCAGCCGCGCCCCGGTCTCCTTGGTGAGCTGTTCCAGCCGGGCGGCGAGGTTCACCGTGTCGCCGATCACCGTGTATTCCTTGCGCTGCGGCGAGCCGACCGTGCCGGTTACCGCCTCACCGGAATGAATGCCGATGCCGACCCGCAGCGCCTGCTCGGGCCGCGTCGCATTCCATTTG
>CAWUOG010000298.1:0-4060 GCA_963923875.1 uncultured Alphaproteobacteria bacterium | reverse complement strand
TGGTGGTCGGCAAGACCGACGAGCAGGGCCAGAAGCTGCTCAAGCTCGACGGCGAATTGACGCCGTTCGAGATCGCCACCGCACTGGTCAAGCGCATGGGCCTCGATGCCTTCAGCGAGACGACCAAGCAGCGCTTCGACGCGCTGAAACGCCGGTCGAGCCGCCAGGTGCGCAACGAGGCCGGCCTCGCGCGAGTCCCCTACTTCTGCTCCGGCTGCCCGCACAGTTCCTCGACCAAGGTGCCCGACGGCTCGATGGCGATGGCCGGCATCGGCTGCCACACGCTGGCGATCGGCATGGAGCGCAATACCAAGACCTTCACCCACATGGGCGCCGAGGGTGCGCCGTGGGTCGGCGCCAGCCACTTCACCGACATGCCGCACGTCTTCCAGAACCTGGGCGACGGCACCTATTTCCATTCGGGCTACCTCGCGATCCGCCACGCCATCGCGACCAGGACCAGCATCACCTACAAGATCCTCTACAACGACGCCGTCGCCATGACCGGCGGCCAGCCGCATGACGGCGACGTCCATCCGTGGACGATCAGCCAGCAGGTCCATGCCGAGGGCGTGCGCCGCATCGCGCTGGTCAGCGACGATCCGCACAAATATCCGATCGGCACCAACTGGGCGCCGGGCGTGACCTTCCATCACCGCAGCGAACTCGACGCGGTGCAGCGCGAATTGCGCGACTGGAAAGGCGTCTCGGTGCTGATCTACGACCAGACGTGCGCCGCCGAGAAGCGCCGCCGCCGCAAGCGCGGCACCTTCCCCGATCCTGCCCGGCGCGTGTTCATCAACCAGGCGGTCTGCGAAGGCTGCGGCGACTGCTCGGTCGCCTCGAACTGCCTCAGCGTGACGCCGGTCGAGACCGAGTTCGGCACCAAGCGCGCCATCGACCAATCGTCCTGCAACAAGGACTTTTCCTGCCTGAACGGCTTCTGCCCATCCTTCGTCACGATCGAGGGTGGTGGATTGCGCAAAGGCAAGGCGCCCCAGAAGAAGACCGCCGCGAGCGCGGATGAGCCGGCGATCCCCGATCCCGTTTCCCTGCCCGCGGTCGCCGACAAGCCCTATGGCGTGTTGATCACCGGCATCGGCGGCACCGGCGTCGTGACCATCGGCGCCATCATGGGCATGGCCGCGCACATCGAGGGCAAGGGCGCCACGGTGCTCGACCAGCTCGGCATGGCGCAAAAGGGCGGCGCCGTAATCAGCCACGTCCGCATCGGAAGTTCGCCTGAGGCACTGCACGCGGTGCGGCTCGGCGCCGGCGGCGCGAACGTGCTGCTGGGCTGCGACCTGGTTGTCAGCGCCAGCCCCGACGCGCTGGCCAAGCTGGAAGCCGGCGTCTCGAAGGCGATCGTCAACACGCACGAAACCATCACCGGCGAATTCACCCGCCATCCCGACCTCGCCTTCCCGGCCAATACGCTGAAGCTCTCGATCGAGGCAGCGGCCGGCCCGGGGGCCAGCGACTTCATCGAGGCAACCCGGATCGCCACCGCCCTGATGGGCGATTCGATCGCCACCAACCTCTTCATGCTGGGCTACGCCTACCAGAAGGGCCTGATCCCGGTCGGCCATGCCGCCCTCGAGCAGGCGATCGAGCTGAACGGCACTGCCGTGGCCATGAACCTCGCCGCCTTCCGCTGGGGCCGCCGCGCCGCTGCCGACCGGGCCGCGGTCGAGAAGCTCGCCGCGCCGCCGGAGAACGTCGTGCCGTTCGCAAAAGTCTCGCGCAGCCTCGACGATATCGTGGCAACGCGGATCAAGCTCCTGACGGCGTACCAGAACGAAAAGCTCGCCGCGCGGTACAAGGCGCTGGTCGAGCGGGTACGCGCGGTCGAGCAGCGGCTCGGCAAGGACACACGCCTGACCGAGGCCGTGGCGCGCTATTACGCCAAACTGCTGGCCTACAAGGACGAGTACGAGGTGGCGCGGCTGCAGGCCGATGCCGCCGTCGCCGCCCAGATCGACCAGCAGTTTGAAGGCGACTTCAAGCTGAGGTTCCACCTCGCGCCACCGCTGTTCGCCCAGCGCGACCCCGAGACCGGCCGCCTGATGAAGCAGGAGTTCGGCGGCTGGATGCTGCACGCCTTCCGCGTGCTGGCGCAGCTGAAGTTCCTGCGCGGCACCGCCTTCGACCCGTTCGGCTACACCGCCGAGCGCAAGGAAGAGCGCGCGCTGATCGGCCAGTACGAAAGCCTGGTCGATGAACTGCTGGCCGGCCTGTCACCCCAGAACCTCGATCTCGCGGTCAAGCTCGCCTCGATCCCCGACGACATCCGCGGCTACGGCCACGTCAAGGACGCGCATCTCAGGAAGGCGAAGGCCAAGGAGGCCGACCTGCTGGCGCAGTGGCGCAATCCTGAAGCGTTAAAGCAAGCCGCTGAATAGCGCGTTGCGAAGCAACGCGACGGCGAGCCCGTAGGGCTAGGCGCGCCCCGTCGCGCCGGTCAGCGGCGTAGCCGCTGAAGCCCAGGGCTCGCGCGGTTCCAATTTCAAATGCTGTCGGCCCGAGCGTAGCAAAGCGAAGTCGAGGGACCTTGCTTCAACACGCACATCCTTCGCGTTGAGAGTGGGCCCCTCCACTACGCGCCTTCGGCGCTACGCTCGGGGCGACGACCTGAAATTGGCACGGCGCGGACGCTGGCCTTCGGCGCCGCGCGCCTAGGTCTACGAATCCGCCGTCGCGTTGCTTCGCAACACGCTAGTTACCTGTGGCTTTCTTCAGCTGCGCCTCGCGCCAGTCCCAGGCCTTGGCGCAGGGATGGGCGTTGACGCCCCGGATCATGTACTGGGCGTTGGAGTCCTGGACCGTGTAATCCTGCGTCAGATCCGGCAGAGACCACGCCATGCCCGCGCTCACCATGGCGGCACTGAGATCCTGGCCATCGGCCTTGCACAGGCCGTACGTGGCCTTCTTGTTGTCCGGCGCGGTCTTGAGCTCGCAGGTCACGGTCTTGCCCTGCATCAGCTGGGTCAGGTAGTCGATCGCCGCCTTGCCCGCGGCCCAGCCGTCGCCGCAGGTCTGCGCCTTCTCCGGCGCGTCGATCCCCCACAGCCGCAGCACCACACCCTTGTATTCGATGGTGTCGCCATCGATCACGGATTGCGCCTTGGCCTTGTCCATCCCGAGCAATCCCGGCGCGAACACACAAGCGCCGGACAGCACGACCGACAGCACAACCGACATCCCAGAACGCATCTTCGTCTCCCCTGCGGCCGCCGGCCCTTGCCGAACGTCTCCAATGGACCATGATACGGGACAAGAGGCCGCCTTGTTCAACCTTTTGTTCGATCCCTGGAACCGGGAGCCGCTGCCGCGGACGGCGCGTATCGCCTCGGCGACTTCGATCTCAGCACCGAGCCCGGCGCCAGGTGCCAGGGTGCGATTGCCAGAATCCGCCCGATTGTCGGCCTGATGGAGACTGCCTCATGAGCACCGTCACTCCCCTGACGCCCCGCGCCGATGGCCGTCCGGACCCCGTGGCGCGGGCGCGTGAGTTGGGCTCGACCATCGAAGAGGCCGCCGACACGATCGAACGGACGATGGAGATTCCCGAGCCGCTGATTTCGCTCCTGCACGAAGCGCGGCTGTTTCGCATGCTGCTGCCGCGTTCGGTCGGAGGCGACCAGGTGGAGCCTTGGGTCTATCTGGGTGCGGTCGAGGAAACGGCGCGGCACGACGGCTCGGTCGGCTGGAACCTGTTCGTCGCCAACAGCTCCGCCCTGATCGCGCCGTTCATCTCCGAGGAGGCGGCGCGGACCATCTATGCCGATCCGCGGGCGCTGATCGCCTGGGGGCCGCCGACCCAGCATCGCGCCCTCGCCGTGCCGGGCGGCTATCGCGTCAGCGGCGAATGGCATTTTGCCTCCGGCACGCGGCAGGCCAACTGGATGGGCGCGCACTGCCAGGTGGTCGAACCCGACGGGTCCCTGCGCAAGAATCGCTTTGGAAACCCGACCATCCGCACCCTGCTGATGCCCAAGAGCCAGACGACCCCGATCCATGACTGGAACACGATGGGCATGCGCGGCACGGCATCGGAGGG
>CAWUOG010000297.1:0-4068 GCA_963923875.1 uncultured Alphaproteobacteria bacterium | reverse complement strand
AGCTCATCCTGCCGCCGACGATCTACTTCTTCTGCGCCTTCAACGTCATCGTCTTCACGAGCAATTTGGTGATGCGTCATTATTTGTTCGCGTTGACCAATTTCATGTTCGTGACCGTGCTCGCGCTGATCGTCGGCAAGGTCATCCTGATCACCGATAAGTTCCACTTCATCGACCGCTTCCGAGGCGCCCCGCTGTGGCGGCCTATCCTGTTCAAGTCGGTTATGTATTCCGTACTGGTAATGCTGGTCCGGCTCGCGGAGCAGTACGTCGACTTTCTGCGCGATCCTCGCGGCTATGCAGCCGCGCGCGAGGCGGCGATCGGGGCCTTCACGTGGGAGCGCTTCGTCGCCATTCAGGTCTGGCTGTTTGTGTGCTTCCTCGTCTACGTGACGGTGACCGAACTGTCGGCGTTGTCGGGCGCCCGATTTGTCGAACTGCTGCTTGGGCGCCGCCATCCCGTCAGCTGATCGGCTTGCCGCAGCGACGCCACTGCTGCTCTTCGCCGGCAGGCGGTGTCAGGCGCATGTTGAGCTCGTTCAGCAGTTGCATGGAGACGGTCGCGCCGCCGCCCGGTTCCCCCGCCGGTATCACGTAGGAGAAATGGTGCCGATCATAGGCACCCTTGAGCGTGACGCCGGCGGGCGTGGTGATATCGGGGCCGTTGATCGTGAGGCGCTTGCCGTCGGCGTGGCACCAGTCGCCGTCGATGGCGTCGGCACGGGCGGTCCCGGCGCTCAGCGCTACCAGCAGGAGGCCGGCGAGGGCAGGGGTGCTGCGGCGGAGAGGGGGCGACATCGGAATCTCCTGAGCTACAAGTTGCTTTCGACAATCCAGCTGGCGAGCACTGCAGCAAGTTCGTGCGGTCTCTCGAGCGGCGCCATGTGCCCGCACTCCTCGATTACTTTGAAGCGCGCGCAAGGCAGATGCTTGGCCATTTGCTCGATCTCGGCAAGGGTGCGCAGTCGGTCCTGACGGCAAGCAACCACCAGGGACGGGCAGGCGATGCGTTCGAGGTCGGCATAGCCGTCCTTGCGGATCAGCGCTGCTTGTCGCGTCCGCACGTCCGGTCCGAGCCGGCGCTGCATGGACCGCAGGCGGTCGAGCAATAAGGGATCGGTTTCGCGGTCCGGATGCAGGCCAAGCGCCACCCCCGGGCTGGCTTTCCTGGGTCTGTCGCCCGGCAGGGCACCCGCCCGCCGCCGCTCACGCTCAGCCTCGCTGTACTCGCGCGCGGAGGAGGCAATGAAGGCCACGCCGGTCACCCGTTCGGGCGCCATCAGAGTCAGCACGCGGGCGACGAAGCCGCCCATCGAAAAGCCGACGAGCACGAAGCGTCCGGGTGCTTCGGCCAGAACGCGGCGCGCCATGCCCTCGAGGGTATCGTCCCGATAGACGTTGCCGTGGTGCAACGATCCCAGCCGTTCGAGGTCAGGCACCATGTCGTGCCACAATTCGGCATCGCACATGAAGCCTGGCAGCAGCACCAGGGAACGCGTCACGTTTGGCCTATGATTGGGGATGTCATCCCTCGAACAGCCACTTGCGTTCGCTGGCGAAGCGCGCGACTGCGAGCCCGAGTGCCATGGCGCCGACCACGAACACCGCGGTGACGCTGGCCTGCAGCCCGCCCAGCGTATCGCCTCGGCTGAACAGCACGAAGGACTGAAGGGCGGCGCTGCCTGGCACCATGATGATGATGCCGGGAACCGTGAGTTCGATCCGCCTCTCGCGAAGGCGGCGCTGTACCAGCGAGGCCAGTAGGCCCACGCACAGGGCGCCGGCAAAGGTGGCCGGAGCCTGACCAATACCGGCGTCCTGCAGTGCGAGCCGCAGTTCGTTTCCAGCCAGCGCCAGAACGCCGACCGAGAGCGCCGTACGCCATGTTGCATTATAGAGCACGGCGAAGCCCATGCCGCCCAGGAAGCTTGCCACGGCACGCAGCATCAGCTTGGCCGTTAGGTCGAGCTGCGGGGGTTGGACGGCGTGAACGGAAAAGCCCACAAGCGAAGCCACGCTGCCGAGGCCGACTGCGGCGCAAGTCAGGAGCAGGAGTCCGTAGGCAAGCCGTGCCAGTGCGGCGGGGATCTGGTCCTGAAGCAGATCGAGCAGGGCGGCGACCAGGGGAAACCCTGGCACCAGGAACAGGGCAGCGGCGATCAAGCCGATGCCGTGGCCGAGCGCGAGGCCCGCGGCGCTCAGCGTCGTCGATGCAATCGAATAGAGGCCTGCCGCTGCTATCCCGCAGACGGCGGCCACGACATACTGATTGAGCCTGTGTCCAAGCATGGGGGAACGCAGTGCCTGCCCCCCGAGACCCGCCCCGAAAGCCGCCAGGATTTCGAGCACATTGCCGTCGTTCAGCCAGGCGAATGATGCCGACGCCATTCCGACGCCCAGCGCCACGATCGCAATCGGATGCTGAGGCGTTTCCCTCTCGACCTGCTCCAGGCGAACAGACAGCTCCGCCGGGCTGAGCGAGGCCGGGCAGTTGCGCACGAGCCGTTCGAGCGCCCCCAGGCGAGCGGCATTGATGCCGAGCGGGCCGACATGCTGCACCAGGGTGTGCTGCTCGCTGCCGCGCCAGCCGCTGGCGGTCAACGTGGTGAGGGTAACCAGCATCGAGAATCTTTCGATGCCGAGGCGCGGCGCCAGCAGGACCATATCCTCGCGCACGCGGAACGCGGCCTCGCCGGAGCGCAACATCAGCGCGCCGAAGCGCAGCAGGGCGTCGAGCGCCGAAGCGAGCGAGACGTCGCTCACGCCGTCCGGCTCAGGCGACGTTCTGAAGACGCAGCACTTCCGCGGTCTCGGCGCGCACTCTCTTCAGGAGCGCTGCGTCTTCCTTCAGATTGTGGCCGTAGGACGGAATGATCTCGCGCAGCTTCGGCCCCCAATCGCCGATCAGGTCCGTATGCAGCACGCTCTCGATCATGTGCACCATGATGTAGGCGGCGGTCGAGGCGCCGGGCGAGGCTCCGAGCAGCGCCACCATCGATGCGTCAGCCGAGGCCACGACCTCCGTGCCGAATTCGAGCTGGCCGGTGTGGTGCGTGTCCTTCTTGATGATCTGCACGCGCTGGCCAGCAACCGAAAGCTGCCAGTCGGCCTGGTTCATGGCCGGATAGAACTCGCGCAGCGCCCTGTAGCGATGGCGACTGGTCTGCAGCACCTGGCCGACGAGATATTCCTCCAGCGGGAAGTTGTCGCGGGCCACGGCCAGCAACGGCAGGAGGTTGCCGGGCCTGAGCGATAACGGCAGATCGAGGTACGAGCCGTGCTTGAGGAACTTGGTCGAAAAGCCGGCATAGGGTCCAAACAGCAGCCAGCGCTTGCCGTCGATGATGCGCGTGTCGAGGTGAGGTACCGACATCGGCGGTGAGCCGGCGGCAGCCATACCGTAAACCTTGGCGGTGTGACGGCTTACCACCTCAGGCTTGTCGCAGCGCAGCCAGATGCCACTCACAGGGAAGCCGGCGAATCCGTAGGCCTCCGGGATGCCTGACTTCTGCAGCAAGGTGAGTGCGGCTCCGCCGGCGCCTAGGAACACGAAGCGCGTGACAATGGTGCGCCGGACACCTGTCTTCTCGTCCTTGACGTCGACACGCCAGCCGCCGCCGGGTTGGCGATGCAGACCGGTCACCATCTCGCCGAAATGGACGGAGAAGTCGGAAAACTTGCGTAGGACGTCGAGCAGGTTCTTGGTCAGTGCGCCGTAGTTCACATCGGCACCGTTGATCATATGCGTTGCCGCCACCGGCTGCTTGGGATCGCGGCCTTCCATGATCAGCGGCGCCCATTCGGCGATCTTCGCGTGGTCCTCTGAATACTCCATGCCGTGATAGCAATGGTGCGCACTCATCGCGGCATGGCGCTTCTTCAGGAAGGCCTGGCGCTCGGTGCCGATCACGAAGCTCATGTGTGGCACGGGATGAATGAAGCTGTCGGGCGTGGCGATCTGGCCCTTCTTGATCAGGTACGACCAGAATTGCCGTGACAGGTCGAACTCGACATTGACTTCCAGCGCCTTGGAAATATCGACCGTGCCATCCTTGCGCATCGGCGTGT
>CAWUOG010000296.1:0-4096 GCA_963923875.1 uncultured Alphaproteobacteria bacterium | reverse complement strand
AGCGACTCCCCATGTGATTGTTGACGCCGACATAGCCCTCCATGGCATCGAGCGCCGCCGCCGTACGCCGTCCGATGTCGTTGTCTGACATCGAGACCAGCAGGGCCCCCGGCCCCGGATCTGCCCGTCCGGTCGGCTCCATCGGCAGATGCAGCATGATCTCCTTGCCCTGCGCGCGCGCTGCCCTGATCTGCTCCCGCAGGTCCTTCGAGTACGGCAGGAACGACATGGTGAGCGGCCCGGGTAGCTCCCACGCGCGCCTCGAACGCGGCCGGTCGAGGCCGACGTCGTCGATCACGATGGATACCAGCGGCCGGCTGTTGAGGTCGGCAAAAGGGAGAGCGTTGCGGCGCCACGCCGCCTGCGCGCTGTTCATGGCGGCAGCGACCTGTGGCGGCGCCTTCCGCAGTTTTTCCTCGTGCGTCGGTACGCGCTGTCCGGGATCGAGTTCGGTGTATCGCGGCAAGCCCGGGATCTCGTCGATCGAGGCGTATTTCGGTTGTGCCTGCTGCGGCGGCGAATGCGTGCCATTGTCCGCAGTGCGCTTCATGTCTTGCAAAGTGTCACGCACGGTCGCCTCGCTGGCTCGCGAATCGAGGCGCTGTGCCAGCCAGTAGCCGCCGGACAGGCTGCCACCGAACAATAGCAGGACAGCGACGATGGCGGCCGGCCAGCGATGCGATCCAATCCATGCACCTGCATCGCGCAGGCGCGCGCCGACACGCGCCTGAAGTGACTCGGGCGATTTCGGACTCTTTCTGTTCGCCTTCCTGCTTCTGTTCTTCCTAGACGCCATATGAGGGATCGTCTGTAAGTATCTGACTATACGCCATTATTTTGCCTTAGTTCAGAGGCGCAGCCAAAACAAAGATTACAATTCGCCCAGCAGTTTCTCGACCCGGATGTCGCCGTGCCCGGCACGCCCCGGTGTGCGCGTGAAGCCCAGCCGTTCGGCGAGCGCGAGCATACGATGATTCTCGCGCAGAATGACCCCGAAGACGCTCCGGATGCCGCGGCTTTTGGCGTAATCGAGCACACGGCGCAGCAGAAGTTCGCCGTAGCCCTTGCGCTGGCGGTTCGAAGCGACGATCAGCGCGAACTCCGCTTGGTCGAAGTTCGGATCCGCCGACAGCCGGCCCACCCCCAGCAACTCGTTGCCGTCGATCAGCAGGAATGCCATGTCGCGGTCGTAGTCGATCTGGGTCAGGCGCGCCGCCATCTCGTGCGAAAGCTCGCGGAGCGGGCTGAAAAAGCGCAGGCGAATGTCCTCGGGTGCCAGGTGCTGTACGAAGCCCTGCAGAAGCGCCTCGTCCTGGGGACGGATCGGTCGCACGGTGAGGCGCACGCCTTGGTGCTCGATCGTGTTCTCAAGCTCGACAGGATAGGGCCGGATGCAAAGGCGCGCCGCCCTCTCCTGCCCGCTCTGCCTCCGCACGACGATGCGGGCATCGAGAGCGATTACGCCTGCCGCGTCGACCAGCAGCGGATTGATGTCGAGTTCGGCAATTTCATCGACATCGGCGATCAGCTGCGAAAGGTGCACCATCGCTTCGGCCGCCGCCGCGCGCGCCGCCGGGGGGCGGTCACGGTAGCCGCGCAACAGCCGGTCGACGCGGGTGCGGCTCAGCGCGTCCTCGGCCAGGACCGGATCGAGCGGCGGCAGCGCCAGCGCCTTGTCGTCGATCACTTCGGCCGCTACGCCGCCATGGCCGACCAGCAGGATCGGTCCGAACACCGGATCCTCCGCTGCGCCCAAGATCAATTCCACTGCGTGCGGTCGCTTGATCATCGGCTGAATCACGAAGCCGTCGATCCTCGCCTGCGGCGCCAACGCCCGGGCCTTGGCCTCGATCACCCGCACTGCGTCGGCCACGTCGTCGGGCGCCCCAAGGTCGAGTTCGACCCCGCCGACATCTGTCTTGTGCGCAATGTCGCGCGACAAGATCTTCACGACGACCGGATAGCCGAGCCGCGTCGCCGCCGCCGAGGCTTCCTGGGAATTTCTGGCGATTTCCGTAGGTACGACGGGAATGCCATATGCAGCCAGCACCTGCTTCGCCTCGGGTTCGGTCAGCAGCGAGCGACTCTCCGCCAGCGCCGCCTCGACGATCGCACGTACCCGTGCCGTGTCCGGGCGAACCTCGGGAATCGAGGGAGGGGTGCGTTGCAGCGCCCGCTGACCGCGCCGGTACTGGACCAGGTGCATGAACCCGCGCACAGCCCGCAGTGGGGTGTCGTAGGCAGGCATGTGCGCGGCATGCAGCACGCGTCGGCCGGCTTCCGCCTCCGGCCCGCCAATCCAGCAACCGATGACAGGCACACGTCTCGCGCCTTCGGCCGACGCGACTGCCCGCGCGGCATCTTCTGACGAGGTCAGCGCCGTCGGCACGTTCATTGCCAGCACTGCGCCGACCGCACGGTCGTCGGCCAGGGCATCGAGTGCCGCGGCGTACCGAGGCCCGTCTGCGTCCCCCACGATGTCGACGGGATTGGCGCGCGACCACATGCGCGGCATCAACCGATCCAACCGGTCCAGCGTTCCTGAGGCGAGGGTCGCGAGTTCACCTCCCTCATCCACCAGAAGATCAGTGGCGACGATGCCGACCCCTCCGCCATTCGTCAGAATCGCCAGCCGCTCGGTACGCGGCGTCAGGCCGTAGCCCAGTGTTTCAGCGGCGTCGAACAGCTCGCCGAGCCCCTTGACGCGGACCAAGCCGGCACGGGCGAAGGCCGCGTCATAGACGGCAGCCGAACCCGCCATCGAGCCGGTGTGAGAGGCTGCCGCTTGCGCGGCCGCAGCGTGTCGGCCGGCCTTGAGCACGATCACCGGCTTGAGACGTGCCAGGCCGCGCGCTGCGGACATGAACTTGCGAGCATGAACGATGCCTTCGGCGTACATCAGCACTGCACGCGTCTCGTAGTCGCGCGCCAGCACGTCGAGCACGTCGCCGAAATCGACATCGGCCATGTCGCCCATCGAGATCAGGTGCGAGAAGCCGATGCCCTGGGCAGCCCCCCAATCCGCAAGACCGGCGAGCACTGCCCCTGATTGAGCGACAGCAGCCAGCCGGCCAGGCTTCAGCCGGGTTGGGCCGAAACTCGCGTTGAGTCCCAACTTGGGAGCAGCGTAGCCAATGCAATTCGGACCGACGATGCGCAACAGATACGGCCGGGCAGCGCGCAGCACGAGTTGCCGCCACTCAGCATTGATCCGAGCGGCCTCGGGTCCGGATCCGGGGCCTGCGGTGATCACGATGGCCACCTTCGTCCCGCGCCGCCCCAACTCGTCGATTACGCCCGGCACGGATTCGGGCGGCGTCATCACGACGGCGAGATCGGGTGGCTCCGAAATTTGTCCCAGCGACCTCAGCACCTGCTTGCCGCCGATCTGGCCGCCCTTGGGATTCACGAGATGAATATCGCCGTGGAACCCTCCATCCAGGAGGTTGCGCGTCACCGCCGCACCGACCGAGCCGGCCCGGGCGCTGGCGCCGATTGCCACCACCGAGCGTGGCTCCATCAGTTTATCGAGGTTGCGAGTGGACATTGCCTTGTTCCATCGCCGACAATCACGGCGAAGCCATGACAGCGAACACCATGCCAAGCAAGCACGCCGCCTTTCCTAAATTCACAAGGCGCGGCGCCCTGTCGCTGGCGCCTCTGCTGGCCGGCGCGTCTTCCCTTACCGTGTTCGCGCAGGATGCCAGCAAACTCCTGACCGGTGCGCCCGCCGATTCCGTGACGCGCCATCGCTACAAGATCGGCAGCACCGATACGGCCTTCACGGTCACGGCGGGCACCCTGCCGATGATCGACGCCAAGGGCGAACGTGTGGCGTGGATGTTCTATGTCGCCTACACGCGCGACGGCGCAGCGAAAGAGGCGCGCCCGATCACCTTCGCGTTCAACGGCGGTCCCGGCGCCAGCTCGGCCTATCTGCACCTGGGCACGATGGGCCCCAGAGTCGTGAATTTCGGTGACGAACAGCAATTTCGTTCGCCGGCGCGCCTGATCGATAATCCCGACAGCTGGCTCGATCTTACCGATCTGGTCTTCGTCGATCCGATCGGCACCAGCTACAGCCGCACCGTCGCCG
>CAWUOG010000295.1:0-4121 GCA_963923875.1 uncultured Alphaproteobacteria bacterium | reverse complement strand
GCGCAGCAGCTCGGGATCGTCACGAAGATCGTCGAGGATCCGCGCGCCGCGGCGATGGAGACGGCGAAGGAAATCGCCAACAAGAGCCCCGACGCGATCCGTGCCGCCAAACGCATCCTCAACGACGCCGTCGCGGTCGATGCTGCGGCCGGCCTGATGGCCGAGTCGGTCGAGCAGCAGAAGTTGATCGGCTCGCCCAACCAGATCGAGGCCGTGATGTCGAACCTCCAGAAGCGCGCCGCCAACTACAAGGACTAAGCTCAAGGAGCGAATAGACCTCACCTTGAGGAGCCACGCGGAGCGTGGCGTCTCGAAGGGTGGGCAACAACGATGCTGTATCCCACCCTTCGAGACGCGACCTGCGGTCGCTCCTCAGGGTGAGGACTGCTTGAACGGGAGGATTAAGTGAAAAACCGCCAATGGCTCTACGCCAAGCAGCCCGCCGGCAAGATCGGCAAGGACACGTTCCAGTGGGCCGAGATCGCGATCCCGGCGCCACGCGAGGGCGAGGTGCTGGTCAGGACGCGCATGCTGTCGCTCGACGCCGCCAACCGCGCCTGGATGATGGGCAAGACCTATCGCGCCGCGCTCGAGTTTGGACAGGTGATGTCGGGCTTCGCGATCGCGGAGGTCGTCGAGAGCCGCGCCGACGGTTTCGCCAAAGGTGACATCGTCGAAGGCGATATCGGCTGGCAGGACTATGCAGTGCTGCCCGCCCGCCATCTCACCAAGCGCCTCACCAAGGCGCCGCTGGAACACCTGATCGGCGCGCTCAGCGTCACCGGGCTGACGGCCTATTTCGGCCTCCTGGAAGTGGGCCGACCCAGGCCCGGAGACACGGTGCTGGTCTCGGCGGCGGCCGGCGCAGTCGGCACGATGGTCGGCCAGATCGCGAAGATCATGGGCTGCCGCGTGATCGGCACGGCGGGCGGCCAGGACAAGTGCGACTGGCTGGTCAAGGAGCTCGGCTTCGATGCCGCCGTCGACTACAAGGCCGGCAATGTGTTCCGTCCGCTTCGGGCGGCGGCGCCGAACGGCATCGACGTCTATTTCGACAACACCGGCGGGCCGGTGCTCGACGCGGCGATCGCGCTGATGAACCTCAAGGGCCGCATCGCCTGCTGCGGCAACGTCTCCCAGTACGACGTCGAGAAGCCGGCGCCTGGCCCGATGACGGTACCCGGCCTGATCGTCACCAAGCGCCTGCGCATGGAAGGCTTCATCGTCATGGATTTCTACGACCAGCGCGCCGAGGCCGAGCGGCGGCTGGCGCAGTGGATCGCCGATGGCAGGATCAAGGCCGAGGTCGATATCCTCGACGGGCTCGAACGCGCGCCCGAGGCGTTGATCGGCATGCTCGACGGCAACAACCGCGGCAAGCGGGCGGTTCGCGTTTCCTGAGGACGTGTTGCATGCCGCTCGTCGTACATGGTCATCCTTTTTCGTCCTATTGCCAGAAGGTGATCGTCGCCTTCCATGAAACTTCCACGCCGTTTCAGTGGAGGCGCGTCGAAGATGCCGCCGGTTTCGAGGAGCTGCGCCGGATGTGGCCGATCGGCCTGATGCCGGTGGTGACCGACGGCGCCCTGATGCTGATCGAATCGAGCATCATCATCGAGCACGTGGCGCCTGAACTCGTGCCGTCGCTGGAGGTGCGGTTCCTCGACCGCTTCTTCGACAACTACGTCATGACACCGATGCAGAAGATCGTCGGCGACTTCCTGCGCCCCGAGACGGAACGCGATCCATGTGGCGTGTCGGACGCCAAGGCACGGCTGGACGTATCCTACGGCTGGCTGAACGAGCGGCTGATGGGCAGGGAATGGGCGTCCGGCGGCAATTTCACGATGGCTGATTGCGCCGCGGCGCCGTCGCTCTTCTATGCCGACTGGGTGCAGCCGATCGACGGCCGGTTCGCCGAGACGAAAGCCTACCGCGCGCGGCTGCTGGCCCGGCCGTCCTTCGCCCGCGCTGTCGAGGAGGCGCGGCCGTTCCGGAAATTCTTTCCGCCGGGCGCCCCGGATCGCGACTAGGGGGGAGTCCCCCTGGAGCGATAAAAAGTGGGCAAAAGCCTTATCCGGCGGGCTTAAACCTTTATCGGTCGACCGATAAAAAATCGATAAATCCGCGATAAATTATCGTCCGGCAGGGGGCAGCCTCTGGGGCACTACCGCCCTGTGAAGGCCGGCTTCCGCTTCTCGACGAAGGCCGCGACCGCTTCCTTGTGGTCGGCGGTGCGCGAGGCGCGGACCAGCCGCTCGGCTTCGCGGTGCAGTGCCGTCGGGTAGTCGATGTGCAGGGCGTCGTCGAGATTGTCCTTCATGCTGGCGAGCGCCACGCGCGGGCCCTCGGCGAGCGACCTGGCCAGCGCGAACGCCTCATCCTGCAGCCGGGCGTCGTCGACCACGCGATTGACCAGGCCGATGCGCTCGCAGCGCTCGGCATCGACCCGCTCGGCGGTGAACATCAGCTCGCGCGCCCGGGCCGAGCCGACGGTGCGGGTCAGCAGCCAGGCAATGCCGTAGTCGCCACTCAACCCGACGCGCGCATAGCCGGTGCTGACGAAGGCCGACTTGGCCGCGATGCGGATGTCGCAGGCCAGCGCGATCGCGAGGCCTGCGCCGGCGGCGGCGCCGGGCAGGGCGGCGATGGTCGGCTTGCGGACGGCGAACAGGGCGCCGGTGAGATTGGCCTGTCGCCAGCGCAGGTCGCCCAGCCGCTCCTCGAAGCTCATCTGGCCACGCGGGCCGCGGCCGCCCATGCCTTTGACGTCGCCGCCGGAGCAGAACGCGGTGCCGGCGCCGGTGATCAGGATCGCGCCGACCGAATCGTCGGCGCCGCGCTCGCGGATCTGGTTGCGCAGTGCCGGGGTCAGCTTGTCCGACATGGCGTTGCGTGCCTCGGGCCGATTGAGCGTGATCAGCGCCACGCTGTCTTTCACTTCACAGAGCAATTCGGTCGTTCCGGTGTCGATTTGCATGTTCTGGTTCCCTCAAAATCCGCATTGCTCGCGGGTCGCGCCGGCCGTCGACCAGCGTTCGCCCTCGCGCAGGCATCCGTTGTTCCAGGTGCCGGTATAGCTGCGGCCATCGGCCGTTGTCTTGGTGCCCTGGCCGTGCGCCATGTCGTTCAGCCATTCGCCTTCGTAACGGTCGCCGTTGGCCCAGATCTGCAGGCCCCAGCCCGAGCTCTGGTTGTCCAGCCATTCGCCCTGGTAGCGGTCGCCGTTGGCCCACACGAATTGTCCGCGGCCGGTGCGCTTGTCGTTCTTCCAGTCGCCATCGTACCAGTTGCCCGTGGTCCAGTTGAAGCGGCCGCGGCCTTCCTTGACGCCGTTGTGGAACTGACCCTCGTAGCGATTGCCGCTCTTGAAGATGAAGACGCCGTAGCCTTCCGGCAGGCCATCTTTCAGCCCGCCTTCGTACGAACCGTTATCGTAGGTCATCGTGCCGGCGGCCATCGTGCCCGGGGGTACAGGGTCGGCGGCCGATGCGCCGGGGGCCGGCGCCGTCCCCTGCGCGCCGGCGGCCAGGGGCATGGTCAGCGCGAGCGCCAGAATCGCGGCGACCCGGCATAAAACTTCATTTGTCCCGACCTGCGAGCCCATGACACCGTTCCCGATCATGACATTCCCGATCACCGAACACACCGTCAAGACGGCGCGACACACCACCGGCTATCTCGCCTGCGGGGCGGAAGCCGCGCCGCTGCTGATCTTCGTCCATGGCTGGCCCGAGCTGTCGCGCTCGTGGCGGCATCAGCTGCCGGCCTTCGCCGCCCTCGGCTTCCGCTGCGTGGCGCCCGATATGCGGGGCTATGGCCGCTCCGACACCTACCCACGCCACGAGGATTTCGCGCAGGAAGTCATCGTGCAGGACATGCTCGAGTTGCTCACGTCGCTGGACCGCGACAAGGCCGTGTGGATCGGCCACGACTGGGGAAGCCCCGTGGTCTGGAACCTGGCGGCGCATCATCCCGACAAGGTTGTCGGCGTGGCGAGCCTCTGCGTGCCGTATCTCTCCTCGGGCTTCACGCTCGAAACCGTCGTGCCGCTGGTCGACCGTTCGGTCTATCCTGCCGACAAGTTTCCGGCCGGCCAGTGGGACTACCAGTGCTTCTAC
>CAWUOG010000294.1:0-4127 GCA_963923875.1 uncultured Alphaproteobacteria bacterium | reverse complement strand
GACAGCCCCTCGCCGATTGTTCAGTCGCGATTCAGTTCGTCGCGCGGCCGAGCGGCAGGCCGGTGGCGTCGAGCTGCTGCTCGCGGCGCAGAACCACGGCCTCCGGCGCCTCGACGGCCGGCAGCGGCTTCGAAGGATCGACCGCCTTGACCATGGCCACGATCGGCTTCTTTCCCGACGACGCCTCTTCCGGCACCAGCCGGCGCCAGCCCTGCTTCTCCCAGAACTTCACGTCGCCCGGCAGGACCTGGACGTAGAGCATGTTGCAGCCGCGGCTCTCCGCGAGCTTGCGGCAGCGCTCGAGCAGCAGCTGGCCGATGCCGTGGCCGCGGAAGCGCTGGATCACCGCCAGCCGCTCGGGCATGGCGAAGGACTGGAACCAGCGCACGCGGACCGCGCCCACCGGCTCGTCGCCGACATAGGCGATGACGTGCGTGGCGCCGAAATCGTGGCCGTCGAACTCCTCGGAGTACGGCACGTCGAGTTCGCCGATGAAGCAGGCGGCACGCACCGCGAAGGCCTGCATCGAGTCTTCCATCTTCATGGCGAGCTTGGTGGTCACCGGCTCACCGTCGATCGATCGCGTCATAACGCTCATGTCAGTTCCCCCTCGTGATCACGTGTCGTCAGCTAGGCCCGGCGCTCCGTCCAATCGGCATGCGGGTTGGTCGCCCCCCGTTCGGCGGACCGCTCCAGGATGCCCGGCGTCTCGAGATGGTCTTCCGGCCGGTTCAGCACCAGCGGGTCGGAGTACATGGTCGGCGCCTCCGGATAGGCTTCCAGGTCGATGTAGTAGGCGCCGTATTCGTGGTCGGAGAAGTTGAAGATCTTCTCGGTGACCTTGCGGAAACCCTGGCGCTCCATGATCGGCCACAGCCGGTGCTGGGAGTGCAGGTAGACCCGCGTGTAGCCCTTCTTGCGCGCGAACTGCATCGCCCACTGCGTGAACGGCACGAACAGGCCCATCGAGCGGTAGCGCTTCAGGATCACGGCGCGCTCGAACTTCACGAAGGTGCCGAACCAGCGCAGCCGCATCGACGAGGCCGGCTCGCCGTCGACATAGAGGATGAGGTGCGTCGCGGTGTAGTCGTTACCGTCGAACTCCTCCCAGTACGGGCACTGTTGCTCGCCGATATAGACGGCCGAACGCAGCGCGAAGCACTGCATCAGCTCGTCCGAGGTCGATGCGAGTTTGATCGTCACGACGGGGCGATTGGACCCCGGCGGCGGCTGGTACTCCGACATGCTCAATCCCCCTCGCTCAAGACTCCGTTGTCATTCCGGAAGCGACGGCCCCCAGCCGTCACCACCGGAAGATTTTCCGTCAGTTGCGCCATGACATCGGTCACGACGTTGGACGTCATGCCCCGGGCGCCGGCGCGGATCGCGGTCGCCGAAACCTTGTCGCGGCGCAGGATGCGCCACGGATAGATCCAGCCGCACTCGTCGTAGATGCCGCGCACCGTCATGCCGCCGAAGTCGGTGCCGTGCAGGCCATGCAGGCGCACGCCCGGATGGCGGCGCCTGACCTCGGCAATCACGCCCTGGAAGCCCTTGCTGTTGTAGACCTCGGGCCAGTAGGCGACCTCGACCTTGCCCGCGAGCCCGACCTCGGCCACCGCCAGCTCGATCAGCGCCTTGCGGGTCTCGGGCGGCAGGAATTGCCGGCCGCCCGGGAAATAGTCGACCGCCACATCGGCCTTCTCGGTCTTCTCGTAGATCTGGAAGCCGTTCTCGAGTCGCGCCACCCTGATCTGGCCCTTGCGGAAAGCGTCGAGATAGACGCGCGGCACCAGGGTCGGATGAATGATGACCTTGTCGAGCCCGCGCTCTTCGATCGCCCGCCGCACGATCTGCAGGTGCGTGTTGTGGAACGGGTTGAAGGTGCCGAAGTACAGCCCGATGCCGCCCCTGGGGGCCAGCACCGAGCGCAGGTCCGACAGCATGCCGATCCCGAAGAATACGGCGCCGAGCAGGACGCCGGCGATCAGGTAGGCCTCGCGGGCCAGCGGCAGCCCCGCCGTCCCGAAGGCCGAGAGCAGCAGGTTCACGACGACGCCGACCAGGACATTGCGGTTGGGATCGCCGATGCCGCGCTGGAACAGATAGATGCCGAGATACTGGGCGCCCTGCGAAATCGCGGTCGTGGCGAGGGCTGCGCCGGCTGCGCCGCCGACGGACTGCATGCCCCCGACGTTGACTGCCCCACCCCATAGAAAGATCCAGAACACAGCCAGGTTGAACGCGTACTGCGGGATGAACCTGCCGAGCTTTCCGGCCGTCACGTAGCCGAACTGGTTGTTGGCCCAGAGTTCGGCCTTGTTGCTGAGCTTGGCGTAGCTCGGGAGGAAGCCCCCCACGAACACTGACACGGCGATCAGGGCCGGGTTAGCCCAACTGCCGTGCGCGTATGCATAGCTCAGATAGGAAACGAGGCCGCCGAACGCCGCCATGCGCGTCGAGGGACTGCGTCCCCAACGGGCAATCTTGCCGGTCCATGCCGGCAAAGCGGTCGTCCTGTCTGCCGAGCCGATGGCGGCCACGGTTGCACCCTGCCTCGTTACACAAGCGTCAATCGCCGGAAATCACTACGGATAGATTGACTAACGAATACGAGGACTAGATACCCACCGCTAAGGTCCAGCCGTTTCTTGAAAAGACCGGCTAATACCCTATAAATGAGACAAAAAACGACATCGCACAATTAATGGTATAAGATAAACCATGTGCCTCTCTTAAAGTAAACTTTGAGCACCCAACCGTTTTGTATCGATTGTTACGATGGTAACGCCCACTCCGCGCAAGACCAGAGTCCCGAACATTCTCGGTGACTGGGACGACGTCCGGTTCTTCCTGGCCGTCGCCAAGACGGGAAGTTTCAGCGCCGCCGCAACCCAGCTGAACACCAAGCAGACGACGGTCGGCCGCCGCATCCAGGCGCTCGAGCGCCGGCTCGGCGCCAAGCTGTTCGACCGCCACCGCCACGGCATGGAAGTGACGCCGGCGGCGCGCGGCGTTCTGGTCCAGGCCGAATCGATGCTGTCGAACGCGACCGCGATCGAGCGCCATCTGGCCGGTCTCGATCGCGAGATGTCCGGCGTGGTGCGTGTCGCCTCGACCGAGGGTCTCGCGGCGCACTGGCTGGTGCCGCGGCTCGACCGGCTGCGCCGCTCCCACCCCGACATCATCGTGCAGGTGATCGCGGGCGACACGGTGCTCGACCTCGCGACCCGCCAGGCCGATCTCGCCATCCGCTTCTTCCGCCCGACCTCCAACCAGCTGGTGGCGGCCAAGGTCGGCCAGTTCAACATGTCGGTGTTCGCGGCCCCCTCCTACATCGAGCAGTACGGCCTGCCGCAGAAGATGGACGATCTGCGCGAGCACCGCATCGTCGACCACACGGTGCTGCACGCTCTGCCGGCGATGAAACCATGGTCGGAGATTGTCGAGCGCAGCCCGTCGGTGGTGCTGCGCACCAACTCGTCCTACGCCGCGATGGAAGCGGTCGCGGTCGGCTACGGGATTTCGGTCTTCCCGGACTACTCGGCCAAGATGTCGAATCTCGTGCCGGCGCCGATCGACCTCAACATCGTTCGCGACATCTGGCTGGTGAGCCACGAGGAAACCAACAAGGGCGCGCGCATCCGCACCGTGATCGACTACGTGCGCGAACAGTTCCGCCAGGACGAGCGCGAATGGTTCAGCGTGCCGGCCGGGCGCTCGACGCAGGTCGTCGCCGCCTAGCCCCTCCCCCGTATCAGGCGCCGGAACAAAAAATCCGCATGCAGAATCGGCTTCGTTGTCGGCCCGCCGGCAACAAAGTTGATTCCGCATACGAATCGCCCGGGTAACGTCAGCGACACAAGAAATCCTCGCGAGCATCGTGCTGCGTTGCAGGCCGGACGGCGTCAAATGCCGTTGCTCGCGGACAACAGGTGATTCTCACGGGGATCGATATCTCCCGAAAGTGGAACCGTGCGGGCCCCAGCTTTTAGGCGCTGCGCGCCTGCAAGCCTGCAGCCCGCCTGTCGCACGGCTTCGCCGTGCGCCACCCTCGATCCGGCCCTCCGCCTTTCGGCTTGTCCGGCGTCTCCGATGGCCCCCGCGCTTGATGGATCCGGGTCTCC
>CAWUOG010000293.1:0-4146 GCA_963923875.1 uncultured Alphaproteobacteria bacterium | reverse complement strand
GGGGTCATATGCACGAAACTCATGACCCCATCGCCCCCGTATGACGGGGGCACTTCCCCATTTGAATGGGGAAGAAGGCTCAATCGACACTCACCAACGTCAGGTCAACAAACCAGCTCTGCGGCGAGACGAAGCCCTTCACCTTCTTGCTGAAGGCGCGCGGATTGAGGTCGTGCACGATGTAGAGCCAGGGCGGGTTGTCGACCAGGCGCTCGTGCGCGAGCGCATAGTTCCTGTCGATCACGGCCGGGTCGGTCGACTCGGAGAGCTTGGCGAACGCGTCCTCGAACTTGTCGTCGACCCACTGCTCGAAGTTGAAGCCGTTGGGCGTGAAGTTGACCTTGGCGAAGTAACGGAACATCGCGCCGGCGTCGCTTGAGGGCGAACTGACATTGAGCGCCATGGCGCCGTTCAGGGCCGGCGCGTCGGGCGTCGAGCGCAGCACGTTGAGCAGGGTCTGCCATTCGACCGCCTCGACCTTCACGTCGACATTGCAGGCCTGCTTGAGGTTCTCCTGCAGCGCCTCGTTCATCGGCAGCGGCAGCATCTGGCCCGAGCCCGAGGTCGAGATCATGACCTTGAAGGAGAGCGGCTTCTTCGCGTCGTAGCCCGCCTCGGCCAGCAGCTTCTTCCCCTTGGCGGCGTCGAACGTGTACCTGTTCTCGGGATTGCCGAACGCCGGATCGGACGGCTTCAGCCAGCCGACCGACGGCTCGGCGGTGCCGTTGAGCAACGCCACGATGGCGCTGCGGTCGATGCAGTAGTTCAGCGCCTGGCGCACGCGCACGTCCTTCAGGGGACTGTCCTTGGCCGCCATGTTGAGCAGCCACGGCCAGACATGCGGGTAGGAGCCGGTCGAGATCACGAAGCCGGCCTGCTTGAGCGACGGGATACCGTCCGGCGGCGGCACCTCGATCCAGTCAACCTGCCCCGAGCGCAGCGCGGCAAGACGGGTGTTGGCTTCGGGCAGCGGCAGCAGAAGGACCTTGTCGACCTTGGCCTTCTTCGCGCTGTCCCAATAGTCGTCGTTCTTCGCGAGCGTGACCGACTGGCGCGGCACGACGCCGGTGATCTTGAACGGGCCGGTGCCGGCCGGCGGCAGCAGCGCCACCTTCGCCCAGTCCTTGCCGCCCTTCTCGAACGAGGCCGGCGAGGTGAACAGCACGTACGGCACCATCCACTGGAAGAACGAGGCAACGACGGTGGTGGTGAGTGCTACGGTGGAGTCGTCGACCTTCTTGTAGCTCGCGAGCAGCGGCATGCGGGCGCGGCTGATGCCGGCGGCGGGCGGCTCGAACTGCGGCGCATCCTTGTTGAAGAAGCGATCGAGGTTCCAGATCACCGCGTCGGCGTTGAAATCGGTGCCGTCGTGGAATTTCACGCCTTTGCGCAGGTGAAAGATCCAGGTCTTCTTGTCGTCGGCCGCCTGTTCCCACTTCTCGGCAAGGCCGGGCAGCAGCTTGACCGGACCGGTGGTGGTCAGGTCGAACAGGATCAGGCCCTGGAAGACCGGGAAGCCCAGAAACCGCATGCCCTCGAAGCCGTTGTTGGGCATGCCGGACGTGGTCGGCACGTCGGACGCCGTCATGGCGATGCGCAGGACCTTTTCCTGAGCGAGCGTGGGCGATGCAGCAAGCAGCGAAGCGAGAACGAACGAAGCGAGACGGGATTTCATGCCGGGACTCCCTGTTGACGGGAGTCATGCAAGGACCGGGCCGCTGACCCTTAGGTTCGCAGTGCCTGATCGAGCCGGCGAAAGTACTCCGTTGCGTGGGCCCGGTAATCGACACCGGGCGTCCTGAGATGGGCCTCGGAGACCAGCGCCCACAGCGCCTCGCGCAGCAGGCTCGCCGCCTTCATGGCGTCGAACGCCGCGCGCAATCCGGCCGGGACCGTGCCGTCGAAATAGGCAGCAAGGAGCGCGCGATCCTGAGCCTCGTCGAAACCGCCATTCGACGACAGGTTGGCGAGATCGAACAGCGGTGTGCCGAAGGCGCCGTACTCCCAGTCGATCAGCCAAAGCCGGGAACCGTCGTCCATGAGGTTGCCCGGCAGCAGATCGTGATGGCCGAACACCACCGGCAGCGGCACCTGCCGGGCCTCGAGCCGGTCGGCCAGGGCGAGGTATTTCGGGTCGGCGCCGATCAGGCGGACGTAGTCGCGGATGACGTGGAACACCCAGAAGGCATTGGCCGGTCCCTGCAGATGACGGCCGACCTCGCGGTGACAGGTCTTCAGCAACGGCACGATCCGCTCGACGTTGTCGCCGAGGTCCTTCTCCTCGAACGTGCGACCCTCGACGAAGCGCAGGACCGTAATGCCCGGCTCGCCATAGACGACTTCCGGCGACAGGCCGGCGGCGTGCGCCGCCCGCGAGGCTGCGCGTTCGCGGTCGCGGAAGACATGATGAACCGGAATGTCCTCGCCGCAGCGCACGACGAATTTTTCCGTCCCGTCAGTCGCCACGTAGGAGAGGTTGGTCAGTCCGCCCTGGAGCGGAGCCAGCGACACCCCCTTCTGCCAGCACGGCAGCCGCGCAATCCGCCGCTGCAGGCTGTCGTCGTCCATGCTCTGCGCGGTCAGACGAACGCGACCGTGTTCTCGGTGCCGATCAGGTGGCGGCCGACCATTTCCGCATGCGGCCACATCGCCTGCAGGTGCTGGCTGGCGCTCATGGCGTCGCGGAAGCGGCGCTCGAAGGGCCCCTTGTCGAGGATCGCGCCGGTACCGGCGCCGCGATAGCAGGCGATCGACACGTCGGTCGCCTCGTTCATCCCCCAGGTCGTTGCGAGCCGCAGCCGCATGCGCTTGTCGACGTCGAGCGTGCCGTTGCCGGCCGCCGTGTAGACCTCCGCGGCGGCCTCGTGCAGGAACGCCCGCGCCGCCGAGAGCTTGGCCTCCATGACCGCGACCTCGCGCTGGATGGCGTTGTTCTTCGCCATGATCGTGCTCGCCGCCCGGCTCTGGCGGCCGCGGGCGAGCTCGATGTAGGTCTCGAGCAGGCGCCGCGCGACGCCCAGCGTCACGCTGCAGAAGCCGCTGGCGTAGAGCAGCGTCGAGCCGATGACATAGAGCGGCCCGTTCTCGCGCCGCTCCTCGGCCACGTCGCGGGCCGGGGCGTGCGCGTCGGGAATGAACAGATCCTCGACCGTATAGGTGTCGCTGCCGGTGCCGCGCAGGCCGAGCACGTACCAGTCGTCCGTGATCTTCGCCTGCGCCCGCAGGAAGATGAACGAGCGGTCGTCCGGCCGCCCGTGGCGCATGTGCGGCGTGCCGTCGGGGTTCTGCACGTTGCTGTGCGCGCCCAGCAGGCGCGTGTGGCGGCCGCCGCTGGCGAAGCTCCAGGTGCCGGTCAGGCGGTAGCCGCCCTCGACCCGGATGGCGCGGCTGTTGCCGTGCTTGGCGCCCCACGCCAGCCCCTCGCGCGGACCGTTGAACATCGCGCGCGCCGCGTCGTGCGGCATCGATGCAGCCGACGTCCCGGACGACACGTTCGACTGGTTGACGAACCAGCCGACCGAGGCGTCGGCCCACGCCACCGTCTCGTTGACCCGGCAGAATTCCAGCAGGTCGATCTCCTGCCCGCCGAGGTTTCTCGGCAGCAGCAGGCGCAGCATGTCGTTGCCGACCAGGGCCTCGACCACCTCGGGCGTGACTTCGCGGCGGCGGTCGATCTCCGGACCGTGCCGGTCGATCAAGGGCTGCAGGCTCTTGGCGCGCTCGACCGCACTCTTGGGCACCGCTGCGACAGGACTGTTCATCTGGACTCCCCTGATCCCCGCTCCGGGGACTCGAGGATTTGTAGCGCGCAGCGCGGCGGGAATGTAAGCGCCGCGAGCCTCCGGCCCCCGGTCGTTCCAACAGGCGAGGGCAAAACCCCTGCGCAGATGGACGCAGGGCACTTCGCGGCCCTGCGTCCGCCCTCACTTCCCGACTCTTTGGATCGCGAACCGCCGTACGCCTGACGACGCCAGACGATACCGACTGTGAGCGCGGCAGCCAGGGAAACCCGGCGCCCATGATGTTCGCGAACCGCGCGAACCGCATGGGCGCAGTTACCTCCCTCAGCTCGGCGACCGCGGCGGCGGAGGCGGCGGCGGCGGTGTCGGCGGCGGCGGCGGCGGTGTCGGCGGCGGCGCCGACACC
>CAWUOG010000292.1:0-4166 GCA_963923875.1 uncultured Alphaproteobacteria bacterium | reverse complement strand
CTGATCGTCGCCACGCGCCGGCTGCTGTCGGACACCGACAGCGCGGCCTGGGTGCTCTACAAGCTCGACGGCGGCCTCGATCACGTGCTGGTCGACGAGGCGCAGGACACCAATCCCGACCAGTGGGAGGTGATCCGCAGCCTCACCGGCGAATTCTTCGCGGGGCAAGGCGCGGTCGACCGTGTGCGCACGGTCTTTGCGGTCGGCGACGCCAAGCAGTCGATTTTCGGCTTCCAGCGCGCCGATCCGCGCAAGCTCACCGAGATGCGCGGCTGGTTCGAGCAACGCATCCGTGCCGCCGAGAAGCGCTTCGAACCGGTCGACCTCACCGTTTCCTTCCGCTCGACGCCGGCGGTGCTGGATGCGGTCGATGCCGTATTCCGCCATCCCGACGCTGCCAAGGGCGTGGTCGGCGACCACGATGTCGAACACATGCCGATCCGCACCAACGAGCCCGGTCTCGTCCAGGTCTGGCCTCTTTGCGCGTCGACCAAGGAAGAAGTCGACACGACCGATCTGGAGGGCAAGCGCGCGACCCTGGCCTTGCCGCACGAGCGGCTGGCGCAGCTGATTGCGGTCCATGCCAAGAGCCTGATCGACGGCAAGGAACGCAGGCCGCGCGACGGCGAGCTGCTGCATCCGGGCCACTTCATGGTGCTGGTGCGCCGCCGCAACGAATTCGTCAACGCGCTGGTGCGGGCGCTGAAGCGCCAGTCGATCGAGGTTGCGGGTGTCGACCGGCTCGACCTCGCGCAGGAACTGGCGATCCAGGACCTGCTCGCGATGGCGCGCTTCGTACTGTTGCCGCAGGACGATCTCAACCTCGCCTGCCTGCTGAAATCGCCGCTGATCGGACTGGAGGAAGAGAAGCTCTTCACCCTCGCCCACGGCCGCAACGGTAGCCTGTGGCGTGCGCTGCGCGAGCGCGCCGGCGAATCCGACTTCGCGCCGGCTCACCGACATCTGTCGCGCTGGCTATCCCGCGCCGATTTCGTCACGCCATTCGACTTCTTCGCCGAGGCGCTGGGGCCGGAGGAAGGCCGCAGGCGGCTGCTCGAGCGGCTGGGCCGCGAGGCTTCCGATCCGATCGACGAATTGCTGGCGCGCGCGCTGCAGTACCAGCGCGCCGAGGCGGCATCGCTGCAGGGCTTCGTACGCTGGTTCGAGGAAGGCGGCGGCGACATCAAGCGCGACCTCGACGCCAACCGCCGACAGGAAGTGCGAATCCTGACGGTGCACGCCTCCAAGGGCCTGCAAGCCCCTGTCGTCTACCTGCCCGACACCACGCGCGTGCCGCGCAACGACGAGCGGCTGCTGACCGAGGAGGACGGCGACCTGCGGCTCTGGCTGCCACGCACCTCCGACGCGACAGACAGCGCCCGCACCTGGCGCAGGGACATGGACGAACGCTCGCGCGAGGAACAGAATCGCCTGCTCTACGTCGCCATGACCCGCGCCGAGGACCGCCTCTATGTCGGCGGCTGGCACGGCGAGCGTCCGCCCGATCAGGGCTGCTGGTACAACCGCATCGTTGCGGGCCTCGGCGAGAGCAAAGCGGAAGAGAAGATCTTCGACTTCACCAGGATGCTCGACAACGGCGCCGGTTGGGTGGGCACGGGATACGAGCTGTCGAACACGGGCATCATCGCCATGCCCGACCAGCAGGAGCTGGCACTGCAGAAGACCGAGAAGCTGCCGGTCTGGATCAAGGCCGAACCGCCGCGCGATCCCGATCCGCCGGTGCCGCTCGCGCCCTCTCAGCCTCTGCCCGACGAGACGGCGGATGCGCCCCGCGCCCTGAGCCCGGCCGGAGCCGACAGCGCCAAACGCTGGCGTCGAGGCCAGCTGATCCACGAATTGCTGCGGCAACTTCCCGGCCTCGAGCCCGCCCGACGCGAGACGGCAGCTCGGGCGTATCTCGGTCAGCCGGGCCACGGTCTTACGCCGCAGGACGTCGCAGCCTGGTGCGCCGAGGTGCTAGCGGTCATGGCGGCGCCCGAACATGCCGCCCTGTTCGCTCCTGGCTCGCGCGCCGAAGTGCCGATGATCGGCGCCGTGAAGACCGCGCGCGGCAGCTTCACCGTGTCGGGCCAGGTCGACCGGCTGGCAGTGTCGGAGCGCGAGATCCTGATCGTCGACTACAAGACCAATCGTCCGCCGCCGGCCGACGCCGCCGGCGTGCCGCTCGCCTATCGCCGCCAGCTCGCGCTCTATCGGGCGCTGCTGCAGGCGATCTATCCGGGCCGGCCCGTGCGGGCCTTCCTGCTGTGGACTGCGGTCCCATTGTTGATGGAAATCGACGCAAAAACCCTAAATAATTCAATGCCTTATGCTTCGGCATCTTGACTCGGGCGCAGCCGCTTCCTAGCTTCTCGACAAGGGCGGCGCCGGTCTAGCAGACCGGCCTTCGTAGTTTTTGGGAGAACCCACCATGACCGTCAAAGCAACCGATGCCTCCTTCGAGCAGGAAGTCCTGAAGTCCGACACGCCCGTGCTCGTCGATTTCTGGGCCGAGTGGTGTGGCCCCTGCCGCATGATCGGCCCGTCCCTGGAAGATATTGCCAAGGAGATGGACGGCAAGCTCAAGGTCGTGAAGGTCAACATCGACGAGAACCCGATGGCGCCGACGCGCTACGGCGTGCGCTCGATCCCGACTCTGCTGCTGTTCAAGAACGGTCAGGTCGCCGCCACCAAGATCGGCGCCGAGCCGAAGCAGAAGCTGGTGAGCTGGATCAATGGAGCGATCGCGTAGGTCGCCCGCTCAGCCGTTGCGGGCGAGCACCGCACCGGCGAGGTAGAGCGAACCACAGATGAGAATGCGCATCGGCGCGGGCTGGGTGGCCAACAGGTCTTCCAGCGCCGCGCCGAAATCGTTTGCGGGCAGACAGTCGAGACCGACTTCCGCCGCCTTCCGGCAAGCCTCGTCCGGCGTGAAGGCACTGTGGCCCTCCGGGAACGGCACGGCGCGGGCAGCCGTGGCATGGCGCGCCAGCGGCCGAAGGAAGCCCGAGGCGTCCTTGGTCGTGAGCATGCCGAACACGAGATAGAGCGGCAGCGGCGCCGGCTCCTTCGCCCAGTCTGCGGTCATCCGCGCCAGCGCAATCCCGCAATCCTCGTTGTGACCGCCGTCGAGCCACAGCTCGCAGCCGGGCGGCAGTGCGTCGACCAGAGGGCCGCGCGTCAGCCGCTGCAGCCGCGCCGGCCATTCGACGGCGGCCAGTCCTTTGCGGATCGCCGCATCGTCGATCTCGAAATTGGCGGCACGCAGTCGCTCGACGCAGGCGACCGCTGTGGCCGCATTGTCGATCTGGTGCGCACCCGCCAGCGCCGGTGCCGGCAGGTCGAGCGTCATCAGATCGCTCTCGTAGCGAAAACCGCGGTCCGTCGGATTGACCTGCCATTCGCGGCCCATCCGGAAGAGTGGTGCTGCAAGCTGACCGGCACGCGCGGCAATCACGCCGGCACTCGCCTCGCGCTGGCGGCCGATCACCGCCGGCACCGCATGTTTCAGGATGCCGGCCTTCTCGCCCGCGATCTTCTCCAGGGTATCTCCGAGGAAGCCGGTGTGGTCGTAGCCGATCGGCGTGATCGCCGAGAGGATCGGATCGATAACGTTGGTCGTGTCGAGCCGGCCGCCCATGCCGACCTCGATGATGGCGATGTCGGCCGGCACGCGTGCGAAGGCGAGGAACGCCGCCACCGTCGTGATCTCGAAAAAGGTGATGGGCTGTCCGGCGTTCGCCTCCTCGCACTCGGTCAGCACGTCCTCGAGCAGGTCGTCGGAGATCAACTGGCCGGCCACCCTGATGCGCTCGTTGAAGCGCACCAGATGCGGCGAGGTGTAGACATGGGCACGGTAGCCGGCGGCTTCGGCCATGGCGCGCAGATAGGCGACCAGAGAACCCTTGCCGTTGGTGCCGGCAACATGCACGGCGGGCGGCAGCTTTCTGTGCGGCGAGCCCATCGCCGCCAGCAACCGCTCCATGCGCTCTAGGCCCAGATCGATCAGCTTGGGATGGAGCCGCGTCAGCCGCTCCAGGATCTGGTCGGTCATGCGGGCGCCTTCAGCGCACGGCGACGGCGAGGCTGCGGCCTTCGGCGGTGACGGGATCCATCATGAGCGAAACCAGCCGGATCAGGGTCTCGCGCAGCTTGTGGCGATGCAC
>CAWUOG010000291.1:0-4181 GCA_963923875.1 uncultured Alphaproteobacteria bacterium | reverse complement strand
TTCCGGTGACGATCATCCTCGCCACGTACGGCCTGCTGTTCGCCTTCCCCTACGGCATCCTGCTGGCGCTCGGCCGACGCTCCAACCTGCCGCTAATCAAGGGCTTGTGCGTCGGCTTCATCGAACTGATCCGCGGCGTGCCGCTGATCAGCCTGCTAATCATGGCCTCGGTGATGCTGCCGCTCTTCCTGCCACAGGGCGTGAGCTTCGACAAGTTCCTGCGCGCCCAGGTCGCCGTGATCCTCTTCGCCGGCGCCTACATTGCCGAGATCATCCGCGGCGGCCTGCAGTCGCTGCCCAAGGGCCAGTTCGAGGCCGCCGACGCAATGGGTCTCAACTACGTGCAGAAGACGCTGCTGATCATTCTGCCCCAGGCCCTTCGGGTGGTGATTCCGCCGCTGATCAACACCTTCATCGGCTTCTTCAAAGACACCTCGCTGGTGCTGATCATCGGCATCTTCGACTTCCTCAACACTGCCAACCAGGCGCTGGTCGACCCAAACTGGGCCGGCTTCCCGGGTGAGGTCTATCTGTTCGCCGCCTTCATCTACTTCATCTTCTGCTTCTCGATGTCACGCTACTCGAAGTACCTAGAGATCGAACTCAACAAGGGGACGCGTCGCTAAATGGCCTCCACCGCACCCACTCGAGACCTCGGCAGTGCCGAATCGGTCATCACCCTCCGCGGCGTCAACAAGTGGTACGGCCAGTTCCACGTGCTGAGCGACATCAACCTCGACGTGAAGCTCGGCGAGAAGATCGTCGTCTGCGGCCCGTCCGGCTCGGGCAAGTCGACCCTGATCCGCTGCATCAACCGGCTGGAGGAGCACCAGCAGGGCAACATCATTGTCGATGGCGTGACGCTGTCGAACGACGTCAAGAACATCGAGGCCATCCGTCGCGAAGTCGGCATGGTGTTCCAGTCGTTCAACCTGTTCCCGCATCTCACCATTCTCGACAACCTTACCCTGGCGCCGATCTGGGTGAAGAAGATGCCGAAGAAGGATGCCGAGGAGATCGCGATGAGCCTGCTCAAGCGCGTGCGCATCCCCGAACAGGCAAACAAGTATCCTGGCCAGCTGTCGGGCGGCCAGCAGCAGCGCGTGGCAATCGCCCGTGCGCTGTGCATGCGACCCAAGATCATGCTGTTCGACGAGCCGACTTCTGCGCTCGACCCCGAAATGGTCAAGGAGGTGCTCGACGTCATGATCGAGCTCGCACGCGAGGGCATGACGATGATTTGCGTCACCCACGAGATGGGATTCGCTCGCGCCGTCGCCGACCGGGTGATCTTCATGGACCGCGGCGAGATCGTCGAGCAGAACAAGCCCGAGCCGTTTTTCGCCAATCCGCAGAACGAGCGCACCAAATTGTTCCTCGGGCAGATCCTGCATCATTGATGCTGGGAGCGCGTCACCCCAGCGACGCGCATTTTTCGCCTGGATGACCGCGCCACCGGCGATGATCTAAACTTGCAAAAATGAAACTCCTCATAACCGGCGGCTGCGGCTTCATCGGTTCGGCCGTCGTGCGCCATCTGATCGCCACCACGGATTGGCAAATCGCCAACATCGACAAGCTGACCTACGCCGGCAACCTCGAGTCACTGGCCGAAGCGCGCGCAAGCAACCGGCATCATCACTACCGGACCGATATCTGCGACCGGCCGGCGATCGACGCTATCCTAGCCGAGACCCGGCCCGCAGCGATCCTGCACCTCGCGGCCGAAAGCCATGTCGACCGTTCGATCGACGGTGCTGCCCCCTTCATCCAGACCAACTTCGTCGGCACCTTCACAATGCTGGAGGCCGCGACCGCCTACTGGCGCACGCTCGATGAGGCCGACCGCAAGGCCTTCCGCTTCCAGCACATCTCGACCGACGAGGTCTTTGGCTCACTAGCCCCGGTGGACCAGGGGGGCGGAAAATTCGTCGAGACCACACCTTACGCCCCCAACTCGCCCTACTCGGCGAGCAAGGCTGGCTCGGACCACCTGGTCCGGGCCTGGCACCACACCTACGGCCTGCCGACGCTCGCCACCAACTGCTCCAACAACTACGGCCCCTATCACTTCCCCGAGAAGTTGATCCCCCTGGTGGTGATCCGCGCGCTGCGCGGCGAGCGATTGCCGGTCTACGGCAAGGGCGAAAACGTACGTGACTGGCTGCACGTGGAGGACCACGCCGAGGCCCTGGCGCTGGTGCTGCGCAAGGGCAAGCCCGGCGAGACCTACAATGTCGGTGGCGACAGCGAGTGCCGCAACATCGACGTGGTGCGCACGATCTGCCGCCTGCTCGACGAGATGCAACCCGACAGTCCGCACCGGCCGCACGAAAAGCTGATCGAATTCGTCACCGACCGCCCAGGCCATGATGCGCGATATGCGATCGATGCCTCGAAGATCAGGAACGAACTCGGCTGGAGGCCACGCCACAGTTTCGAGACCGGCCTGCGCCAGACCGTGCGCTGGTTCCTCGAAAACCGTGGCTGGTGGGAGCGCGTAATGAGCGGCGCCTATCGTGGCGAAAGATTGGGTCTGAAGGCCTGACAGCCGAGTCGCCGGTTTTCAGGAGATCGCTCGAAGAACTCCTGCGAGAGCCGGTGACTGTGGAACACCGTCGATCATCCCAGCGTTGCGGGCGAGTCGAGTTGCCCGATGGACCCGGTTCGGCGAACCGATCTCAACGGGAGCCAAACCCACCGGTATGCACGTATCGAATTGGCTTGGATCGTGCACCTTTACTCCAGGTGCACCATGCGCACGCCGTGACGCATCACGTGCATGTGCGAGACGACGGCCCGAGGCTGGCTCGCATGGCGAGCGGTCTCGCAGTAGGACTGATGCACCCTGTCGCTGGGAACGACGCCCCAGAGATGGACCGTGCCGTCCTTGACGACCACGTCGAAGCGTTGCGCGAGCGACCAGCGGTGTCCTTGGAGCGAAGCCATGACCTTGTCGCGTAGCTCCAGGTCAGCGGTAAGCGGTGCAGCAAGTGGACCTCCCCCGGCTTGCGACGCGATAACTCTCATGACGTCGGTGCGGCTGAGCGACCCCACGACCTTTCCGGCCCTGCATACCGGGATGAACTTGAGGCGCTGCGCGAGCATCAGTTCGATGGCCGCTTTCAACGGGGTCGTTTCCTCGACCGCGTCCACCTTCGCCGTCATGATGTCAGAGACCCTGTGGCGCGGTTCGCCGTCCTTGTGGGCGTTGTTTCCCAATACAATATGCTTGATCGCGTCCGCTTCGCTGACGATGCCGACCAGCCTCTCCTGCTCGTCGATCACGGGTACCGCGCTGATGCGCGTGTTGACCAGTAAGGCCGCCACCTCGAGGACCGTGGCACTCGGCGTGATGGTGATGATCTCGTGGGACATCGCATCAGATACAAACATGACAGGCCTCTCTGGATTGATGTTACCCTAATTCCTGCGCTCTCACCGCAAATTGATCTGTCTCAAGACTTTCGCCGGTTTTCCATGAGAATCGGCGAATGGTGGATTGACCTCATTCAAGCCCCCGCGCGGAATCAACGATGAAGCAGCGCGCGCGCCAAGGCGCGCCCCTAACGTCCGGGGCCTCTTATCGGCTAGCGGCTTCAAATGCCAAGCTTGTGCTTGAGTTCAGCCCAGCGATCCATGATCGGCAGGAGTTTGTCCTCCTTCTCCGCCGGCAGGGTGAACACCACGCGATCAATCCCGAGGTCCTGACACAACTTGAGCCGGTCGAGATTCTCTGGATGGCGGAAGACGCTGATTGGCAGACTGGCGGGATCGCGCCCGGCATCAGCCGCCATCTTGCGGAAGGTGTGGATCGACTCAATGCCTTCGGTCTCCAGCCAGTCGTCGCGCGGGATCCATCCGTCGCCATAGCGGAACGCACGCTTGGCAGCATACTCCAGCCGGCCGCCGACGATGATCGGCGGGTGTGGCTTCTGGTACGGCTTTGGCCACATCTTCATCTTGTCGAACTTCACGAATTCGCCGTGGTACTCCGGCTCTTCCATCGTCCAGATCGCCTTCATCGCCTCGATGCGCTCGCGCGCCAACTTGTGACGAGTCTTGAATGCTGTGCCGTGATTCTCGATCTCGTCCTGATTCCAGCCGTTGCCGACACCGAAGATGAAGCGGCCCTCGCTGAGCTGATCGATGGTCGCCACTTCCTTGGCCGTGATGATCGG
>CAWUOG010000290.1:0-4185 GCA_963923875.1 uncultured Alphaproteobacteria bacterium | reverse complement strand
ATGAAGTCGCCGGGGCCGGCCTCGGCGGTGAACTGCAGCTTGTCGCCCCAGCGCATGCGCGCCTTGCCCTTGACGACGTAGATCACGCTCTCGAGGTGCCCATGATGATGCGCGCCGGTCTTGGCATGGGCGTGGATGGTGACGGTGCCCGCCCACAGTTTCTGGGCGCCGACGCGGGCGAAATTGATCGCAGCTGCCCGGTTCATGCCCGGGGTCTGGGCGGTGTTGGTGTCGAGCGAGCCCGCGGGAATCACCCGCACGCCATCGTTCTTCCAGTCGGTCATGGAATTCACCTAAGTAGGCCGCCTCGCCTCGGCAAGCGAGGATCGTTACAATCATCGCATGAACAAAATTGATGAGACCAAGGCCTTCAAGCCGGTAAACATCGCCGTTCTCACGGTGTCGGACACGCGTACGCTCGAAACCGACAAGTCGGGCGACACGCTGGTCGAGCGGGTCAAGCGCGACGGCCACGTGCTGGTCGACCGGGCCATCGTCACCGACGACGTCGACAAGATCCGCGCCCAGGTCAGGAAGTGGATCGAGGACCCGAAGGTCGAGGCCGTCATCACCACCGGCGGTACCGGCGTCACCGGCCGCGACGTCACGCCCGAGGCGCTGGAGGCGTTGTTCGAGAAGAAGATCGAGGGCTTCGGTGAGACCTTCCGCTGGATCAGTTTCCAGAAGATCGGCACCTCGACCATGCAGAGCCGCGCCACCGCAGGTGTCGCCAACGGCACCTATATCTTCGCGTTGCCCGGCTCGACCGGCGCCTGCAAGGACGGCTGGGACGACATCCTGCACTACCAGCTCGATATCCGCTTCCGGCCCTGCAATTTCGCCGAACTCATGCCGCGCCTCAACGAAGGCAAGATGCCCAGGAGCGGTTGAGCGCGGTGGCCGAGGTCACGCTCGACGACATCCGCCGCGGCCAGCCGCTTCCGGCCATCGGCACCGCGCATGGCCACGTCCGACTGGCCAGCGGCCTGCTGGCGCGCATCGCCTACGCTCATGAGGGCGATCCGGCCGCCACCGCGCGGCTACAGGCCCAGGCTGCCGCGTTCCGTCATCTCGAACCCGCCGGTCGCACGCCGAAGCTGCACGGAGTCGTCGAGCCGGGGCCCGGCCTGCCGGGCGGCGCCTTGATCGTCGACTTCGTCGAGGGCCACGCGCCCGATCTGCCCGGCGACCTTGCGGCCATGGCCGAGACACTGGCCCGGATACACGCCCTGCCGATGCCGCCGCCGGGCTCGCCGATACCGCGTCAGACCAATCCGTTCCTGGAAACCCTGCAGGCCATCGAGCTCAACACCAGGAATTTTCTCGGCGCGGCGGTCGAGGATCCGCAGGCGCGAGCCGAGATCGCCGACGAGTTGTGGGCGATGCGCGAGGCGGCGGCGACGCTCGACCTGGACGATCAGCCGCTCAGCGTTGCCCTGGCCGACACCCATCCCGGCAATTTCATCGTCGATCGCGCGGGCATTGCCCGGTTCGTCGACCTGGAGAAGGTGCATGTCGGTTCGGCCGCGATCGATCTCGCGCACGCGACGCTGCGGACATCGACGCTGTGGGATCCGCGCGTCGGCAAGGAACTCGCGCCCGCCGACGTGGTGGGCTTCTACGAGGCCTATCTCGCGCGCCGCGGCGAAGCGGTCGCCGACGCGTTGCGTCCCTGGCTCGAGCCGATGCGCCGGCTGACCTGGCTGCGGACCACGCTCTTCATGGCGCGCTGGCGCGTGCAGACGCGGCAGCCGCGCAATCCTCACGATCCCTCGCAGTGGAGCGACGCCGGCCTCGATCCCGCCACCCGGGCCCATATCGATGCCCGCATCGACGACTGCTTCAGCCGCGATGCCATCCGGGCCATTCGCAGCGAGTGGCTGTAGCCTGCGGCTATAGCGGCTTCACCATCCGGAAGGTCTCCGAGCGGAAGCCGCCGCGCCGGTAGAAATCGATGGCGCGCCGGTTGTCGGCGAACACGTCGAGGCTGAGCAGGCGATAGCCGCGGCCGCGCGCCCAGTCTTCGGCCGCCGCCATGAGTTGCGTCGCCACGCCCGTGCCTTCGGCTTCCCGGGTGGTGGCCAGCAGGGAAATGTAGCCGCAGGGCTCGTCGGTGACGCCGTCGCGGCCCGGCCGCAGCCGGATATAGCCGAGGCGCGTTCCGTCGGCGCCGCAGGCGATCAACGTTGCGGCCCCATCGGCCGGGGCGAAGGACGCCGCCATGTGGCGATCCTGAAAGCCTTCCATGGCGGCCACGTCGTGCCAGGGCGGACGCGGCACGCCCGAGAGGCGCGGCGACAGGCTGTCGATGAAGGGGCGATCCTGTTCGGTCGCGGGACGCAAGGTGATGATGGTCATGCCCTTCTTTTACTACTAGGGGCGGTGGCTTGACTCGTTCCTGATTTGTTCTAAGAGTCGGGCCGTCATGAAAAAGGACAGCGAGCCGCTCTATCCCGACGACGAGGTGCCGCTGCCGCAGCACAACGGACGGGGCGCGCTGTCCAACGCGTCGAGCCGCTTCGACGACGAGAAGAAGATCCGCACGACCGACGGCTGGGACGCCGAGGACGAGCTGCCGCCGTTACGCACGACGCTGACCCGGGACGCCACGCGCACCATCCTGGCGCGCAACACCTCGCCCGACGTGCCGTTCGACCGCTCGATCAATCCCTATCGCGGCTGCGAGCACGGCTGCATCTACTGCTTTGCGCGTCCGACGCATGCCTATCTCGGCCTGTCGCCCGGTCTCGATTTCGAGACCAGGATCCTGTTCAAGCCCGAGGCCGCCAAGCTGCTGGTCGCCGAGCTCGCCTCGCCGAAATACCGCTGCGACGTGGTGGCGATGGGCACCAACACCGATCCCTACCAGCCGGTCGAGCGCGACCTCAAGATCACGCGCTCGATCCTGAAGGTGCTGAGCGAGTTCAACAATCCGGTCGGCATCGTCACCAAGAACCACCTGATCACGCGCGATATCGACATCCTGGCCGACATGGCCAAGCGCAATCTCGCCGAGGTCTTCCTGTCGGTGACGACGCTGGACAAGACCCTGGCGCGGGACATGGAACCGCGCGCGTCGGCGCCGCATCGCCGGCTCGAGGCGATCCGCGCGTTGTCGGCGGCGGGCATTCCGACCGGTGTGATGACCGCGCCGATGATCCCGGGGCTCAACGACCACGAGATGGAGGCGATCCTCGAGGCCGCCACCGAGGCCGGCGCCACGCGGGCGGGCTTCACGGTCCTGCGCCTGCCGCTCGAGATCAAGGACCTGTTCGACGAATGGTTGCGCGCCAACCGGCCGGACCGCGCCGAGAAGGTGCTGTCGCTGGTGCGGCAGCTGCGCGGCGGGGCGCTCTACCAGGCCGAGTTCGGGTTGCGCATGAAGGGCGAGGGACCGATCGCCCAGCTGCTCGGTGCGCGCTTTTCTGCGGCGGTGAAGCGGTTGGGTTTGAACAGAGTCCGATATCGCCTCGACACGCAGCGCTTCGCAGTCCCCGAGTCGGCGCGGACCGCCCTGGTCGACGCCAGGCGCGACAGCCGCCAGATGCGACTTTTGTAGGAGAGACCGAACGATGGCCGACGAGATCGTCTTCTTCACCAACCCGCAATCGCGCGGCGCGATGACCCACTGGATGCTGGAGGAGATCGGCTGTCCCTACCGGCTGGAGGTCGTGGCCTACGGGCCGCCGATGAAGTCGGCCGACTTTCTCGCCGTCAACCCGATGGGCAAGGTGCCGGCGATCCGCCATGGCGACACCGTGGTGACGGAGACCGGCGCGATCCTGTCCTACCTCGCGGACCTTTTTCCCGACTCCAGGCTCGCGCCGCCGATCGGCCGGCGCGGTGCCTATTACCGGTGGATGTACTTCGTCGCCGGGCCCTGCGAGGCGGCGATGAGCAACAAGTCGGTCGGCTGGGAGCCCGCGCCCGAGATGCAGCCGCGCTTCGGCTACGGCTCCTACCAGCGCACCGTCGACACGCTCGAGAAGGCCGTCGCGGGCCGGACGTTTATCGCGGCCGATCACTTCACCGCGGCCGATCTCTACCTCGCCTCGTTCCTGAATTTCGGCATGATGTTCAACGCCATCGAGAAGCGGCCGGCCTTCGAGGCCTACGTGAAGCCGCACGTCGAGCGCCCGGCCTTTCAGCGCGTGCAGCAGACGTTGGCGGCCTTGGCCAAGGGCT